>JANOOS010000423.1:0-7796 GCA_031421455.1 Nitrospira sp. | reverse complement strand
GCTACTGATTCCCGTTGCTGTGGCCCAGCTGGTCTTTGCCGAGGGGTTGTTCAAGGTGGGTGAGAAGGCGCCGTCGTTTGCGTTGACGGCCCTCACCGGTGAGACTGTGGGGTTGGATACCTATAAGGGGAAGGTCGTGGTGCTCGGACTGTTTCATATCTGCGAGCCTTGTATGGTGCAGGGATCGGCGCTTCAAAAAGTTTCTGAGAAGACAAAGGGGAAAGACGTGGCCGTGTTCGGCGTCAATTCTTCCGGTGATTCCAAGAAGAATGTCGGCGAGTTCTTATCCGTCTTTCCGGTGAAAGTTACGTATCCGTATTTACTCGATCCGAACAAGGTGACGGATAAACTGTATGGCGGAGGGAAGTTTATTCCCAATGTGTATGTGATCGATCAGCAGGGTGTGATTCGGTGGCAGCGTGTCGGCAATATGGATCTGGCCGGCGAAGAAGTGATTGCGGCGGAAGTTGAAAAGTTGTTGGCGGGCGGGAAAAGCAAGATGTAAGAAGCGGGGAGGCAGGGCCTCTCCCTGCTCGCAGACCCCTCACCTGGGAAGGTGATCGGTCGATGCGCGCATTTGGAGAGACCTTGCCTCCCCGCTTGAAAAGCAACCCGACTTCTGCTGAGAGGGAGAGGGAGAAGGAGAGAGAGAGGGAGGAAGACAATGGATGAGATGGAAGAGGGGAAGCAGAAGTTTCTGGAGGTGGTGAAGGGGACTGATGCTGCTGTGCAGGTGGTGATTCCTGTGACACCGTCTAATAGCATGTTTCTGATTTCTCTCACGAAAGGGCCGAATCGGAAATTTATGACGGTCTCGGAAGACGATATTATCGATATGCCCAACGAAGCCAGTATCCTGGCTAAGGTGACGAAAACCGTCAAAGATGCCATCGCAGCGTTGTGAAGACGTGAGGGGTGAATGGTTAGGGGTGAGGCGAGGTAAGAGAAGGCGCCATCAGTTTCCAGCCTGTCGCTCTAGGCTCTCATGAAAAACATTCTTCCCGGTATCTGGCAATGGTCCTGGTTCTCTGAGGAGAAGCAGCTCGATTTCAACGGGCTCTTTCTGACAGTCGGGGAACATAAGATTCTAATAGATCCTCCGCCGATGACAGGCGATGCGAGTTCCGTGATTCTTCGCAATGGTCCTGTCGATTACATTATCGTGACGAATCGTGACCATGCGCGAGAAGCGGCGAGGTACCTAGGCGAGTTTCGGTGCCAGTTGCACGTGCCGGAAGCGGATGCAGCGCAGATGGATCTCAAGCCGACCAAAACGTTCAAAGACGGCGAATTGCTCACCGGCGGGATCTGGGCGATTCAGTTGAAAGACCAGAAGTCTCCCGGTGAGTCGGCCTTGTTCATTCAGCAGGGGAAGGGTGTGCTGATTGTCGGGGATGCCTTGATCGGGAAGCCTGCCGGCTCCGTCAGTATGCTGCCTGCTGAAAAATATGCCGATGTGGACAAGGCCCGAGAGGGACTGCGCCGTCTCCTCAAGTACAATTTCGATAGTCTGTTGGTCGGCGACGGCGCCTCGATCCTCACAGGCGCCAAGCAGGCCGTCGAACGATTGCTCCAGCCCTCATCATGACGCTACGAAACGGACTTTCCGAAGAACTCAATCGCCAGGGCAATGTGCATTTCTCACGCGGGCTCTATACCGATGCCTATGTTTGTTATTCCAAGGCGTTGGAATGCGACCGGTTGACCGGTGATCAACGGGCGCTGGCGTCCACGCTGGGAAATCTCGGAAACATTAGTGCAGTCAGCGGGCGCCGGGAGTCGGCTCAGACCTACTATCAAGAGGTGTTAGAACTCCAGAAGATTCTTGGGGATGAAAAGGGAATCGGGACGACGTTGGGTAATCTAGGGAATCTCAGAGCCGATGCGGGCGAATGGGGTCGCGCCAAGGCCTATTATCTCGAAGCGTTGGACCTCATGTGCAAGACCCACGACGAGGCGGGCAAGGCGGTGTTGTTTTCAGATCTTGGGTTGGTCGCGCGGGAGACGAGAGAGTTCGAGCAGGCGATTGGATACTATGAACAGTCGCTGGCCTTGATGCGGCGATTGGGGAATGAGGGCGGCGTCGCCGATGCCTGGCGCATGATCGGCCGGACGTTTTTACTCCAGCAGCGTTATGGTGATGCCATTGCCTGTTGCCAAACCAGCCAATCCATTGCCGAGCGCGCGCGCGATGAGCTGAGGACAGGCGGTGCTCGGTACATACTGGTTCAATGTTATGAGGAGACCGGCAAGCTGCATGAGGCCGCGGATCTCCTTGAGCTGGTGGTCGATATGGATCGCAAATATCAGCTGCCGAAACTTGAAGAGAATATCCAACGATTGGCGGCCCTGCGCACCAGACTCTCGGGTCATGATGGAGCTGCTTCGCAGCAAAGGACACCTGTATGAGTGACGAAGCCTCGCCCGCGTGGACATCTCTCAGGGTCTCGCTGGCTCCCACATTTCCCCAACTGCAGGAATCGGAAGCCGGTGGTGCGTTGGCAATGGAGCTTGGCTCAGACGGCTGGCTGCTGGAGCTGACGCCGGACGGGCGGCTGCTTTGCCAGTACGGTATGGCGCTGGAGGATGTGATGGCATTGCTATCCGATGGAACGCCGGAGGATCTTGGCACCGACGAGATCGCGAAGCAGGCCAAGTACTACATCCAACCGGCTGTCTCAAAGTACCGTACGATTCTGCTGAAATCAGGATTTTCTGAACAGACCGAGATGAACGATGACTACGTGGCCGCTCGCTTTGAACGGAACGTAGACCTGACAAACCCGACAGCCGTTCAGGATTTGATGCGCTGGTGTGTGAAGACGATCGGCGTCTCCCGGTGAACGAGCAGATCGTCACGTTCGACGAATTTCGCAGTGCAATTACGGCATACCGGTTGCCGCGGGTTCTGATTGCTGCCATTGAACTGGACCTTTTCACGGCCATCGGGACGGATCCACGGACCATTCCTGATCTGGCTCGTGAGATGAAGATGAGTGAGCGGGGGCTGGCCATTCTCTGCCGAAATCTCTCGATGGTCGGTCTGTTGAAGAAACAGGGCGAGACCTATCGGAACAGCCGGTTGGGCGCCACAGCGTTGAACGCACAGCATCCTGCCTATCGGGGGGACTATCTCCGGCTGATCACGAGCCATTGGAGCGATTGGGGACGCTTGCTGGAATCGGTGAAGACGGGATTGCCGTTGGATCACGACGAGCCGGATGAGCCGGATTATCGTCGCCGGTTTACCTGGGCGATGCATCACCGAACCCTGGAGACGGCTCCGAAGATTGCGGCCCAGATCGACCTGCATGGCGCGCGGACCCTACTCGATCTTGGGGGCGGTCCCGGCACCTATGCGATGGCCTTCCTCGCAAAAAATCCCATGGTCCGTGCCACGGTGTGCGACCGTCCCGCAGCCCTCGATGTGGCGAAGGAGATTGCGTCGACTCATAAGGCCGGTGCGAGACTTTCCTATCTGCCGCTGGATTTGCTGACGGAAGCTATTCCCGGTTCCTACGATGTCATCTGGTATTCAAACGTGCTCCACATCTATGCGCCGCAAGACAATCAGGCGCTGTTTCGGCGCGCACTGGCTGCATTGAATCCCGGAGGCCGCCTCCTGATTCAAGATGCCTTTCTCCATGACCGAAAAGGTCTGTTCCCCAAAGAGGCAAGTCTCTTTGCCGTTTCGATGTTGCTGTTTACTGAGAGGGGCAACACCTATTCTGCAGCTGAGACGAGGGCCTGGTTGACGGAAGCCGGATTCGAACGGATCAAGGTCTTGCGGATGAAGAAGGGGACGGAGGACTGGGAGGACGGGATACTGGAAGCGCGGTCCCCTGGAGCGCATGAAAAAACGCTCGCCCGCCGAACAGGATCAATGAAAAGTTCACGATCCCGCTCATCGCACTGAAGAGGAACAAGGCGCCGGTTTCGCCTTTTCCTCCCAGGATGCTCGTGACCGTGGCAAGGTCTACAGCCAATCCTATCGTTCCGTAGATGACGCAGGCCATCGCGGTCCAGGCCCACCCCATCCAGATAAGGCCTGCGAGAGCGAGAGGAATTCCGATCAGGTAGGACACCCATCCGATTCGTCCTGTCTCTGTCGCAGCCGGAATGAGTTGGGCGGTCGTGGCGCCGATGAGGCAAAGCCCCGCGAGCAGGCCGATCAGTACCCAGGTATGTCGCATGGACGGGATGATAGCCTTGTTCTGCCGCGCACAGCAACCCGAATGATGCTGGGAAAGTCCGCCAACGGAACAGGGCCGTTATTTGGTTTATTTTGTTTGTCTCGTTTGTTTGGTTTTTGGGTGGAACGAAGTTAACAACAAGATGAACCAAATAAACAAAACAAACCAGATCAACCCGTCCCGCGTGTCTCAGACCTGCCTTCTGATCTACGACGGCCAATGTCGCCTCTGTGTCACCGCCAAGAAGGGTCTTGAGCGACTGGAAACTCACAGGGATGCCACCCCGGTACGGATGGTTCCGTATCAGAGCGAAGAGGCCAAACAGGCCTTGGGGGAGAGTTATCTCCCAGGTCGTCCTAAGGTCGCCTTCCTGGTCCGCCCCAACGGAGAGATTGCCCGTGGACTCGATGCCTTTCTGGCTCTCTTGCCTGGCATCAAGGGTGGGAGGGCCCTTTCAGTTCTTTTGAGTTTTCCACTAGTTAGGCCATTCGGCTATCTGCTGTATTGGTTTGTGGCCCGATACCGCTATTCGATCTTCGGCCAGGTTCCACTTGCGGGAGCCTCCGAGAACGCCAGTATCCCCAATCAAAAGACACCGTCAAAATAGCCTCGATATGGGCACGATCCAAAGTTCGAAGTTCGAGGTTCAAAGTTCCTAAAACCTCGAACCTCGAACTTCGAACCTCAAACTCCCCCCCTCCCCCCTCTTTCGATGGGCTTTCTCCCCACAGTGGGGAATTTACGCTGTGAGGCGTCAATGAGAGACTCCAGCACAAGCGAAGGAGAACTCGCACATGACGATTATCCAGCGGCTGTCTGCGACGATAGGTGAAGCAAGGGCGTGGTTCAGTCCGATCGATGGGCGGACAAGAAAAGCTTACTACGGCGCATTGATCGCTTGTGCCATGGTCGGTTCAGGCTTTCCGTCGACAGCCTGGACTGCGGATATATCGTCTCTCGCGCCGGCGAAACCCAGGATGGTCGTGGCAGCTGGTGTCGGGTATGAGAATGCTGAGACGGCAACGATTACTGTAAAAACCTACGATGCCGAGAACGGCGTGATTCTTTCTGATGAAACGTATGATTTGAATGTAAGGGAAGACGCAGTTTCTGCGGGAGAGCAACCGCGTGAGCGGATTTTTGCAGGCGGGGTCGGTCCGGGTGCTGATGGACTTTCAGCGTTCAGGCTTCGCGTCTATGACTCGGCCACAGGCCAGTTTCTCTGGGAAGGTATCCTGAATCTCGGTATCGGCAATCAAGAATCCGGTTCCAGCCACCGAGCGGTGGCCCATCTTGCTCCGCCACAGGCAACCGTCACCCAGGTCCGCAGCCGGGACGCCATCGGTGGGCAACCCCAGTTTTTTCTTCGTGCTGTTGATTCGGCAACCGGACAGATTGTGTGGACCGATCATTTCTCAGCCGGAGCCGGCCCGCTTGCTCGTGCAGAACGAATCAGCAGAGCTGTCGTTGGCCAGACAGAGGGATTGATGGGCCCATCGCAGCAGGTCGAGTTTCGCATCCGAATGATGGATGATCGGGGCCGCCAGATGCTATGGGAAGACACGATGGAGCCGAGCGTGGAGGGAACAGACCTGGCAGCCGGATACGATGATGCAGCTGAGAACCTGCCGGTTTGGCGTGGCGAGGGTCGAGAGGAGATGAGAAAGGAGTCGATCTAACAGGCCTTCCTCGTCGAGCGTGGCTCGCCGGGTTGATCTGGTTTGTTTAGTTTATTTGGTTCATTTGGTTAGTTTCGTTCAACCAAACAAACGAGACAAACCAAATAACGATCTTCTTACGCTGGCGGACTTTATCAACAGCCTGTTAGCTTTTCTTCCCGTGCTGCTGTAACTGATCCACCCACCGAGATTGGAATTGTTCATAGGACAGTGAGAGCTGCGATTGCATGGCGGCGGAGAGCCCCTGCTTTGCTTTGAGGTGTGCAAGAAGATCTTGCACCCGATGCATGCCGAAGCGGTCGATCAGATAGTGCGTGGCCGAATGTGCCTCCAGGTAGGCCACGGTCGCGGCATCGCCGGACAATCCTCCCCATGCTCCCTCTAAGGCAGGCAGAGGGATCAGTGTGAACTCCTGCTTCATAATCTGATCGAGATCCGACCAGCGATCCCCGGACAATTCCATGGCTAAGCCTTCATTGAGCCAGGTTGGAACGGCGCTGCCGGCTTGGCCGAGTTGGTCGTGCAGGAGGGCGTGGACGAACTCGTGCCGCAGGACGCGTGTGAGCCAGACACGGTCTGTCAAGGCGCCCTGCGCAGGAACCTGGATGCGCCCGAGCACGGGATCGAAGAGGCCATCGGCCCACATCGGGCTGCCGGTCGCGCTTTGGAATGTGGATTTGGCGTGCAGGACAACGACGATGGTCTTCGATGGAAAGTGCCCGAATTTTTGGCCGATCTCTCGGTAGGCCTCTTCAAGAATCTCCAACACAGCGGTCCAGGTCGTCTGATCGGCTTCTCCGTCGAATTTCACGGTAAAGTGCGCGCTGTCTCGGCTGGTCAGTCGGGCCTCGCTCTTCTCGGTTCCGCGGACTTTGGCTGCGACGTTTCGCAGATAGGATTGCATCGCTGGGTCTTTGCCTGCACGGGCGGTGGCGTGATCGAAATGCTGAGCCGCTTCGCCGAGCTGATCCCGTCCCTGAAAGAGGTCGGCCAGCGCCAGATGGGGGAAGGGCTCGTTCGGAGCCAGGGTGACCAGCTGTTCCAGAAACTCCTGGGTCATCGCCGGGTCGCGCAGTTCCCAGTAGGCATGGGCGAGATTGAGTAGAATGACGGGATTTTTCGCATCGAGCGACAGGGCTTTTTTGAACGACTTGATCGAGACAACAGTTCCGTCATGCTTTTCCTGTTGAATGCCTAAATTGTTCCAGAGGATGGACAGATAGGGGCGCGTGATGTTGTCGTCTGCGATGGATGCCGGCAGATTGGCCAATTTCGTTTCAGCGGTCTTGATATTCCCTTTTTCGATCTCGTCGCGGATCGTCTCCAATAGTTCGTGATGTGTTGTTTTGGGGACCACGCTGGGATCGATCAGACGAGTCTGCTTAAGCTCGAGTTCCTGTGGGCCATCACGACGCGGTTCTGGCGGCGCGTCCTGTGCCCCTTCCACGACGGCATCGAGCTGACCTGGTGGCGGCGTGGGGAGATAGGTCGGTTTGAGCCAGGCTTGATAGACGACGAACAGCCCGATGAGGCAGGCGACGGGGAGCATAATGTGAAAAATATTGTAACGGTACATAGGGGCCCTATTCGGATGAAATCCACTGTATCACCCTGGGCAGGAGGGACAAAGGAATGTCGGCAAATTGCCACGCGAGGCTGGCGGGACGAGGGAAAGTTCGAGGTTCGAAGTTCAAGGTTTTTGGAACTTCGAACCCAGAACTTCGAACTTTACGTCGCGCCTTTCTCGCCTTTCTCGCGCTTCGCGCGCCAGCGCCTATGGCGCTGGTTGGCCGTTGAGGAGGGGCGGAGGCTATGATACCATCCGCACTGTGATACGGCGCTCTTCCGAGCCCAACCGCTCTGAACAGTTTCAGCAATGGCTTGATCGTGTTGCGCGTCCGATCGAATTCGCGACACGCGATGC
>JANOOS010000422.1:0-2401 GCA_031421455.1 Nitrospira sp. | reverse complement strand
GCTGATCACCACGGCGGGGCGGCGCTTGATGGTGGACTGATCCGTGAAGGGGAAGGGAACGAGGACGAGATCCCCGAACTCATAGCCGGTCATAATCGGCGTCGGCAGGGTTGTCCCAGACACGTGTGAAGGCGGCGGTGGCGAGTTGGCTAGCGGCCTGGGTCAGACCACGCTCGCCAGCCTGCCGGTATGCCAGAAAGTCGACGAAATCTTCGACCTCAGCCAGCCGTTCCGGAGGGAGGCCCCGGAGCTTCTCTAACAGTGTCTGTTCATGGACTTTGGTCATTGCAGTCTCTCAACTTTTGGTTGATTCAAGCCTACACGCGTCTGCGATAAAGATCAATTGCTTCTCTGGGTTCGACTTACCACGTATGTTCACGCCGTAACCTGAGCCTCGACCTTAACCTTTCAGGAAGACATGGCTGGATTACAGTCCCACCAGCGTCTTGATTTCAGCCCGTAGCGATTCCCGCTGCTGGTCCGCCCAGGTATCGAGCCGTGGGAACAGATGAACCAGTGATCCTGTGTAGGGGGCCACGACTATGTCGCGACGCTCTGCCAACATGCCGTCTGCTTCGGCGATGTGGAGTTTTTCGTCTGCGATATGCCGCGACAAGCATTTCGAAATTATGAGTTGCTGACCCGGCGTTCCTGCGACGGCCCCAAAAATCCTGCCACGGAGCACATCCAATTCATCCGGAATGGACACCTTCACGCGCACAGCCTGGGCGGTCGCCCAGGAGGCCCGTTGGATCGAATAGTCATAGGAAAACACCTGCTCGTGAGGTTCGCGGACAGGTCCGGTCACATCAATTATTTTCATTCGAGTATCCATGGCAATTCCTTGTCTAGAGGTAGGGGTACAGGCCGAAGGGGTTCAGGCTGAAGTGCTCGGAAATCCGACCTGCAGTCTTCGGCCTAGAAGCCTTCAGCCTGAGCCCCTTCAGCCTATCTACCTGAGTCGTTACGTTTCGAATTATGATCGTTCTCCCGACAGATAGCGCACAACCCGCCCGGCCGCGACCGCCCCATCACGGATACAGTCAGGAATCCCGACGCCTCGATAGCCGGCGCCTGTGAGGACCAGTCCCCCATAGCGACTGAGTGCTGCTTCGATCTGGTTCAGCCGTTCGAGATGTCCCAGCGTATACTGCGGCATGGCCCTCGTCCAGCGATTGACTTCTACAAACCCCGGCTCCGCAGTCATGCCGCACATACTGGCCAATTCTGCCCTGACCCGTGCTACCAATGCTTGGTCATCCAACTTTAAAATAGCTTCTCGTCCGACTCCGCCGACATAACAACGAACCAGGAGTTGATCCGGCGGAGCGCGGTGTGGCCACTTGAGCGATGTCCAGGTCGCTGCAATGAGGTCGCGCCCTTCTGCCCGCGGGACAACAAAGCCGAAGCCCTCAGCTGCGCCTGATACCGCCGCACGCGGGTAGGCCATTGCGATCGTTGCTGTCGAAGAATAGGGAATCATCTCCAGCAACCCGCCAGCAATGGGAGTGAGCGGACGGACTAATTCAGCCGACACATAGGCCGGGGTTGCCAGCACGAGACTGTCCACGGACAGGGCCGAGCCGTCATGGAGGATAACGTCGTACATCCAGCGACCTGGTTGATGGGAACGTACCCGTAATGCATCGACGACACAGTTTCCCCTGAGCGTGACGCCTTGGTCTGTCAATCGGTGGACAAGGGCAGCGACTAGATCCGACAACCCGTTTTTCAGGCTGATGAACATCGTCCGCTTCGGACCGGAGCGCGTGGCAGGCGGGCCGTCTTTTCGAGACGCCATCATCCCACGAATCACACTCCCGTACTGTTGTTCCAATTCGACAAACCGTGGGAAGGTGGCTTGCAGGCTCATCTGTTCCGCGTCGCCCGCATAGATCCCGGCCATCAATGGCTCGATCATCCGTTCGAACGCCTGCCGACCAATCCGTCGCCGGAAGAAGCTGGCCAAGGACTCATCTTCTTGTGACCGTTTCACCGGCATTGCCAGATCCAGTCCCATCCGCGCGAGCCCCGCCCAACTCAAGAGTCCACTTCGGAGAAAGGGCCCCAGCTGACTGGGGGCAATCATCACCAATCCCTCTGGCAGTTCATGCAGACGGCCACGTGAGTAGACAGAGGCCCTCTTGCCGGTCTCGTTGGTATTGATGAGTTGATCGGCCAGCCCCAATTTGTCGCAGAGTTCGAGACCTGCTGGTTTCTGAGAGAGGAAGGAATCGGGGCCTGCCTCCGTCACGAGATCGCCGACCCGGTGGGTGACGATCTTGCCTCCCCAGACGGGAGCGCTATCGACTATGGTGCAGCGGATCGGGATACCGGCCGCCGCCGCCTGTTCGTGAAGGGCAAAGGCAGTCGAGAGACCTGAGATCCCTCCACCGATGAT
>JANOOS010000421.1:0-2118 GCA_031421455.1 Nitrospira sp. | reverse complement strand
TGGGGCTGCTGTTGATCGTTGAAGTCATGAATTAAATAGGTAATGAGCCCATCCCAGCGAGCGTTGGGCGGCTGGCCAGCGGCGAGTCTGGTCCCACTAGCATTACCCTCGTTTCCGTAATAGGGCTCGATGATAAGGGTATCCTTGCTGGTCGGCTTGATCGTGATGATCGAACCCACCACTGTTCGCTTGGCCGTAGCATCGCAACCAGTATCAGTACCCGCTGGCACGCAGTTATTGATACCTGCAGACCCTGCAAAACTATTTTTAGACTGTTCGGGTCCGTAGGATCCGAAAAAGGCGATGCCGAACTTCTCATGAGGCGTCAGGTCAACCTTCCACTCAAACGATTTGCCCTTGTTGTTGTCCTCGATGTTGTCCCACCCATTGATGAGGCCGATTGCCGCAGTCGCCCATGAATTAATCGGATAGGTGAACCGGATGCCGGTCGTCGTGAAAGCTTGGCTCAAACCGAACATGAAGCTCCGGGAAAAGTTCGGGTTCTCCCAACTGTTGATCCCCTCATACCCGATCAGGGTATTGATCTTTCCTGCTTGAATCTTCAGGCCGTTGCCAACCGGGGCGATGTACTCTGCATAAAGTTCCTGGAAATCCAGCTCGTTGTTGTCCGTGCCTGGCTGGAAATTCGTGCGAGCCCGCGAAAACCTGGATTGGGCGCCAAAGTTGAGCCGCGCGCGAAAACCTACGCGATCAGCAGTGCTGCCTGACGCCACTGCCGTCTTCTCAAATACGATCTGCGCCACCTGCGGCACGAACGAATTCGCCTGCGTATCGAAAATGCGCAGTGAATTGACGTTGGAGCTCGGATTATTGAAATTCTGCGTATAGGATGCCTCCACCGCCCCGGAGATCTTAAATCCCAAGGACGTAAAGATGGACTCCTTCTCAATATGCGTAGCAGCGTGCCCCTCTTGGTGAGCCGCCATCGCCACATTGCCGCCCAGCAGCGAGACCATCGCGCACATGCCTAGCCCTATTCCGATACGACTACGTACTGACTTCATGTCTCCTCCTCCTCATCCGATTGGTGATTCGGTTGCTTCCTTGCCTCTCTCTCATCGACGTCGTTGTCGCCACGCACGCCATTGTGCGCAACCGCCGGCCCACTCTCCGCACACTTCCACATCAATTCCCACTGGCCTATGGGCGTATAGATTCACAATACAGTCAATAAAAAACAGCCAACAAAAAAGCGTCCTCTACCCCGCTGGGGGCTGAGGACGCCATTGTCCATGCCGTACTACCGTAAGGCCGGTGGGAAACGCCATTGTTCCCCTATTTTCTAACAGAGGCCCTAGTATGACCCCTTATACTCCGCGCCCTTATACCTGTCCAGCAAAAGTCTGTCAATTGCTTTCTTTGGCGAGGCGGAAGGCGGAAGGGGTTCAGGCTGGGGGCCGAAGGGGTACAGGCTGAAGGGGTTAAGGCCGAAGGTCAGAGGTCAGAATTTGATATTCCGAACATTTCGGCCTTCAGCCTATACCCCTTCCTCTTTCAAACATTGACCGGCAGAAGCTGAAACACACGTGCCAGTTGACTGGCTCGCTTCAGATCTCCGCCTCGCAGGGCCTTGCGCACTTCATCCAATTTCTGCGCGTCCGACAGCGAGAGATAGGGCGACCATCCGGTGTCTGTATCAATTAAATCTATTTCAACTTCTGCGGCGTACTGCCCTTCGTGGACCAACTTGATGTGGTGACGGCTGCTCATGATTTCCTCCTCAGAAAGTCTTCGCTCCAACGCGCCGGATCTGGGCTCTACACCGTCACCACGACGGCTGGTGAGAACGCATCCTTGGGGGATTCCCCATACCACATACCGGGGATGGGGTCATTGCTTGACTGTGCACTTCGACAAACAATCTTCCGTAGGCGCTCGAACCGACTGTACTCTGACGGCAACAACCCCAGAGGCCGGAGTAGTGCAACGTCAAGCAATGACCCCATTCCCCAACATTCTGGTCGAAGGTCAGTTCGGAGGATTGGACGAACGGACAGGTATCGAGGATCTCGCGGATTCGTTGGAAGTAGGACTCAATTCGCAATGTGGAGGCTCTGCAAGGTGACCGCTTTCTCCCGTAGCCGCTCGATCAGGCGC
>JANOOS010000420.1:0-3291 GCA_031421455.1 Nitrospira sp. | reverse complement strand
AGTCGAGAAATGCCAACGATACCGTCACCGGCTGAGCCATCGCCAGCTTCTCTTTCGTTTGCAACCCTGCGCCGACTCTATTGACGTTATCCAACACGGCTGTAATCGCCTTGGCCCCGCTCTTCGGTGAAATCAACGCGGAACCGACCAGGGTCGCCCGGACAAACTTGCGCCGTTCGTTCGTCACCGCAATCGAGGCAACCGATTTTGAGCTCTGCCGTTTCACAAGCCTAAGTATAACCGATTAGAAATCTTTGTCCACCACTCTCTGGGGGCCCCTTTACGTGTCTTTTGGCCGGTAGTAACGGCGTCCCTTGAGCGATTCCGGGAGGTGCTCCTGCGCCTTGGCCTGGGGATCGTCGTGGACATAGCGATAGCCTTTCCCATACCCAAGCCCCTTCATCATCGAGGTCACGGCATTCCGCAAATGGAGTGGAACCCCAAGATTTCCATGGGCTTTTGCGTCTTCCATCGCCTCAAGAAGCCCAATATAGGAGGCGTTATCTTTATGTCTGGTCGCGAGATAGGTCGTCCCATGGGCTAAGTTGATCTGCGCCTCGGGAAGCCCCACAAACTGCACAGCCTGAGCGACCGCAGCCGCAACTACCAGCCCCATCGGATCGGCATTCCCTACGTCCTCGGAGGCAAAAATAATCAGGCGGCGGGCGATAAATTTCGGGTCCTCCCCCCCTTCCAACATACGAGCGAGCCAGTAGAGGGCACCGTTAGGGTCGGAGTCACGCAGGCTCTTAATGTAGGCAGAAATGACGTTGTAATGTTCTTCACCGGATTTGTCGTACCGGATCGATTTCCTCATAAGCGCCGCTTCCAGCGCCGCTCCATCGATCAGGCGAGTCCCGTCAGGCCCAGCCGCTTGCTGTGTGACCACAAAGTCCAATGCCGTCAGGAGCGATCTCGCATCGCCGTTGCCATAGGCAATCAGTCGTTGCCTGGCATCGGGTAACAGGCGGGCATTCCACTTCCCCAACCCGATCGCAGGGTCCGCGAGGGCCCGATCCAGAATATGCTCCAGTGCCTCATCCGAAAGGGACTTCAGCACAATGACCAGGGAACGGGACAGGAGCGGTGAGATCACTTCAAATGAGGGATTCTCTGTCGTCGCGCCGACCAGGATGACCGTTCCCCGCTCGACGTGAGGCAGAAAAGCATCCTGCTGCGCCTTGTTGAACCGATGAATCTCGTCGACGAAAAGAATGGTCCGTTGTCCGTTGATCGCCTGGCGTTGCTCCGCCGTCTTGATGATGGCTCGCAGTTCTGGGACACCCCCTGTGACCGCCGAGAAGGGCACGAACTGCGCTTTGGTGTGGCGCGCGACAAGATGCGCCAGCGTCGTCTTTCCCGATCCTGGCGGTCCCCAGAAGATGACGGAGGAGAGTTGATCTGCCTCGATCGCCCTCCGCAACGGCCGATCCGGCGCAGTAATGTCCTCTTGCCCGACAAAGTCCGTAAACTCGCGCGGCCGCAGACGCTCGGCTAATGGAGCCTCAACGGATTTCTCTCCCTCGGGAGTACCGAACAAATCGGGAGCCTGATCGCGTGAAATAGTCATCCGAACCCTCAACAACGGCGTGAATTGTATACGCCGGGCTTGATGATCGCAAACAGCCCCTAGCCCATAGTCAAGTGATGGAGGGATTGCTTGGAGAATGGCGGAAAAGCGCGAGCTAAGTTTTCCGGGAAATTAAAGGCTGGAATGGCTGGGCTGCTGAAGTAGCAGCAGGGTGTTCAAAACGGTTTTCCAGCGCGGCCGCAGCGAGTGAAGGTCCGAGGCGTACCCTCTGGGGTACGTTGAGGATCTGAACGACGCGAGAACAAAGCTGGAAGCCGTTTTCAACACCCTGCCTAGTCGGAGTCGCCTACGCTGCCTCGTCGTATCAGCTTGAGGAACTCCAACCGCGTCTGCGGCTGACTGCGGAAGACACCCAACATGGAGCTGCTGACCGCAACCGTGTTCTGTTTTTCAACGCCCCGCATCATCATGCAGAGATGTCGCGCTTCGACGACCACGCCCACGCCACGCGCGTTGAGCTTCGACTTCAGAGTTTCGGCAATCTGGACGGTCAGCCGTTCTTGGACTTGCAGTCGACGCGCAAACGTATCCACAATGCGCGGAATCTTGCTGAGCCCCACCACTTTCTTATTGGGCAAGTAACCCACATGGACTCTGCCATAGAAGGGCAGCAGATGATGTTCGCACATGCTGAAAAAGTCGATGTCCTTCACGATGACCATCTCATCGTACTCAATCGGAAAGAGGGCCCCGTTCAAAAGCTGATCGATGTCGCGGTGATAGCCCTGGGTCATGAAGGCGAGGGCCTTGGCCACTCGCTCGGGAGTCTTGAGGAGGCCGTTCCGGCCTGGCTTTTCACCGAGGGCCAGCAGCATCTCTGTGACCAGGGATTGCAGGACATCTACATCCGCAACTCTCCCGTTCTTACTGACGCCTTCAACTTCCTGCCGACCACGCCGCTTGATACCCTGCTTAGCCATGCCGCCCCCCTAATGCTCAATGTTGAATGATGAATTTTGAATGTGGAATGTTGGGCATTCAACATTTATCATTCAACATTCCCGATGCTCCGGCATACTCGAAGTAGTTGTCGCGTGTTTCAATGAGCCCCACCTTTTTCAATTGCCCGGAGGGGAGACATTTCACTAACAGATCCCAGATCAGCAGCACCAGATTCTCTCCCGTCGTGGTGATCTCGGCAAACGCAGGATCTTGATTGAGATCGTGATGGTCGAACCGTCTGATTACTTGTTGTCCCACAGTCTGATCCAGCTGATCGAGGTCCATTTCTCCACCGGTCGAGGTCTGAACCCCACTCTTCACCGTTACCAGCACAACATAGTTATGGCCGTGCCCATTGGGATTATTGCACTTCCCAAATACAGCCAGATTGTCTTCGGGAGACAAATGGTCCGTATGCAACCGGTGCGCTGCGCAGAACCGATACCGCCTTGTTAGCCTCGCCCGTCCCATCGTGGTTCCAGCTCGTATTCGACATAAAATAGAGAAGCCAGGACCGGCCGTTGCATTCGGACAATCCTGGCTCCCCTGTCACTCACTCAATCGACCGACTTGCGCTGCTCTAGCGCACACATTCATTACGCGCTGAAGGAGCTGCCGCAACCACAGGTGGTCTTCGCTTGCGGATTCTTAATCGAGAACCCGGACCCTTGGAGGCTGTCCACGTAATCGACTTCGGCTCCCTGAAGAAGCGGAGCACTCTGAGAATCCATGATGACCTTGACGATGCCCTTTTCCAC
>JANOOS010000419.1:0-4812 GCA_031421455.1 Nitrospira sp. | reverse complement strand
ATGGGGGGGGCTTGCCGGTAAGGCCTTGAGATACTCTGTTCCCTGCCTCCTTAGTCTCAGCGCCGTCGCCTCTCGCACGGCGGCACCGGTTTTGGATTAATCCACAAGCCTTTCTTTGCCTCTCTAAAATCGTTCCACCCTTCTCCTCAACAAAATATATTGACATCTTTAGAGTCGGTCAATAAGGTGAGGCTCAGGGTCAAGCGGGGGCCGCTCTGTTGTTGGAGTGCGCTCCCATTTTCTCAGCCAAAATTTGAGGTGAGTGATGCTGGCCGTCCGATTGGTGCGTCTTATCGAGAATCATACCGAACAACTTTCCCGCGAGCTCAGCGAGCAGGTTTGGAACTCTCCCCGGTGCAGTGATCTGCACAAAGTCCCGGCGACCGAACTCCAAGCCCGCACCCGCGAGATCTACCGCAACCTGTGTGACTGGCTGCAGGACAAGACCGAGACCCAGGTGGAGCGGCGTTACACTGAGTTAGGCGCGGCGCGCGCCCAGCAGGGCGTGGCCTACAGCCACGTCTACTGGGCCATCACCGCCACCAAGGAGCATGTACGCGCCTTCGTCCAGCGCGAAGGTCTGTCCGAGAGCGCCATGGAACTACACGGGGAGCTGGAGCTGCTGCACCTGCTCGGCCAGTTCTTCGATCACGCGCTGTACTATACCGCCGTAGGCTACGAGCGCGAACGCGACCAGATAGGAGGGAGTCAAAGGCGGCGCAAAGGAGATGAGCAGAGCAAGTCCACGTAACGTCTCAGCTGGTGGGGACTCGTGCCTTCCGCAATACCCCTGCGGCACTGACTGCGGATCAACCCACAAGCTTTTCCCTCAACTCTCGCTCTTCCTTCTCTAGTCTTTCCAGTGCCGCCTCCCCTGGCGCATACTTCCGATACCACCAGCACCAACCTTGCTTGACCAACTCCAGATTGAGGTTCATGCCATTCGGCAGGCGCACATCAGCAAGGGTGTGCTTGTACTGGTCAAGGCTTGTCAAAGCAGCGGTTCGCGCTTGCAGCAGAAGCTTCATGAATCATGCGGGCTAGGTAGCGTTGATCTGGAACTGCGAGACTTTGGATGAGATAGACGTACTTCATGAAACCGTTCCCCTGCGCACGATGGTGCTTCGGGGGCAGCATTCGTAAAGCTGGCTGCCAGCCGAAGCTTTAGCGAAGGCTGGTGGAGGGCAGGGGAATTGAACCCCCGACCCCTACGTTGCGAACGTAGTGCTCTCCCAACTGAGCTAGCCCCCCACTTGACCGACATTCAACCAGTGAGACAGCGCCTCACCGTCGCGCATTATACACAAGCGTTTCCTGAGTCTCTAGCAGGATGCTGAAAAAGTCCATCTGGTCTGTCTGGTTAGTTTTGTTCAAGCAAACAAACGAGACAGACTGAATAGACCAGATAGACCACATCGTTACGACGGGCTGATCACTGCCTCACCTTCCGGCTTTCCGTCTTCGATAAATACGCGCCGCCCCTCAACCCGTAACCGGCCCTCGGCGAAAAGTTGGACTGCACGAGGATAGATCTTATGTTCTTGTTTGAGAATTCGAGCGGCCAGGGTATCGGGAGTGTCGTCATCGAGAATTGGAACTGCTGCTTGAAGAATGATCGGCCCTTCATCCACGCCTTCGGTTACAAAGTGGACTGTACATCCGGCAAGTTTGCAGCCCCACTCGATCGCCTTCTTCTGCACATCCAACCCTGGGAAAGAGGGCAACAGGGACGGATGGATGTTCATCATGCGATTCGTAAAGGCCTCCACGAGGACCTTTGTCACAATCTTCATGTACCCGGCCAATAACACCAACTCCACATCGTGCCGCCGAAGCACATCGAGCAGCTCGCGATCGTAGGCCTCACGACTATCAGGTCTGCCTGCATAGGGTTTTGGATCGACGAAGAGGCTGGAGAGTCCCTGTCGGCTGGCTCGTTCTAATGCCGGGGCCTCTTTCTTGTTGCTGATGACGGCGACGATCTTTGCCTGAACCGTACCTGCTTCGATCGCGTCGATGACTGCTTGAAGATTCGACCCGCGCCCGGATGCCAAGATGGCGACTCGAAGCGCCTCCGTCCGCTTAGTCGACATACTCCACCAATGGCACGTCGCCGGTCGATGACACGATGGTCCCGATTCGGCAGGCCGGATCGCCCAATGCCGTGGCGCGCGCAATGACAGCTTGGGCGGTTGACGCCGGCACCACGAGAATCAATCCAATCCCCATGTTGAAGACGCGATACATTTCCTCACGTTCGACCTGTCCAAGCCGCGCAATCGCTTGGAAAATAGGCGGCACGGACCAGGCGCTCCGTTGCACCTGTGCCCGCACGCCTGACGGAAATACTCGCGGGAGATTCTCGGTGATGCCGCCGCCGGTGATATGGGCAATGCCTTTGATGGGATATTCCTGGATCAATGTGAGAATCTGCTTGGCATAAATTCTGGTCGGGGTCAGCATGACATCCCCCAGAGGCTGATCGAGCTCAGGCAAGCGACTGGTCATGCTGAGTTTGGCCTGGTCCAACAAGACACGACGCGCCAGGGAATAGCCGTTGCTATGCAGACCGGTCGAAGCCAATCCAATGATGGCATCGCCCGGTACGATGTTGCGGCCATCGATGATCTTAGGCCGATCCACCACTCCGACGGCGAACCCTGCTAGGTCATACTCGCCCTCCGCATAAAAGGAAGGCATCTCGGCGGTTTCTCCGCCGATCAAGGCACAGCCGGCCTGGCGGCAGCCCTCGGCAATCCCCTTGAGCACAGACTCAGCCTTGGGGACGGCAAGCTTTCCCGTTGCGAAGTAATCCAAGAAGAACAGCGGTTCGGCGCCGCTGACCACGATGTCGTTTACACACATGGCCACCAGATCAATCCCGACGGTATCGTGACGATCCGTGAGGAAGGCGATTTTCAATTTCGTTCCGACCCCATCGGTGCCGGAGACCAGAACCGGCTCGGCATAGCGATGGGCCTGCAGCCGAAACAATCCGCCGAACCCGCCAAGGTCCGTTAGGACTTCCGGACGGAACGTGGATCGCACCAGCGGTGAAATACGGTCGACGAACTCGTCGCCCGCATCGATATCGACTCCGGCATCTCGATAGGTTGTCATAGGAGGGCGCATCTTAGCGGAGGGCTGTCGCAGAGGTCAACGGAGGAGCTAAGGACGAACTCTAGAAAATTTATGGGTATCTCTCTGCCATATGTCTGCTGGTGTCTCAGTGACCTCTGCCTCTTTCCGTTCCTGCCTCATACCATTGAGGAGGGCTGGGCTGCAGCAGCTCAGCCCTCCGGTCTCATCTCCACATCCAGCAGCTTGATTTTCCGATGGAGATGACTTCGTTCGATTTTCAATTCTTCAGCCGTACGAGAAATGTTCCAATGATGTTCACGGAGCTTTCGCGCAATATAGTCCTTTTCAAAGGCATTGCGGGCGTCTCTGAGTGAGTCGTACGACTGCGCAAAGATTGGATTGGCCGCTGGAGCTGCTGACTGGGCCGCTGGCCCAATCGGACGCGCCTGTAATGAGAGGCCTGCTTGGGCCGCCTCAATAACGGGCCCTGGCACCATGATCATCAATCGCTCGATCAAGTTCCGCAATTCTCGAATATTTCCAGGCCAGTCATATTGTTGAAACACCGCCATCGCTTCCGGCGAAACCTCTTTCACCCGCAACCCCTGCTCTTCCGCATGGACCTTCATGAAGTGGCGAATGAGCAGCGGGATATCTTCCTGACGTGCCCTGAGCGGCGGCACGACGATCGGTACCACATTGAGCCGGTAGAAGAGGTCATCGCGAAACGTGCCTTTTTCAATTTCTTTGAGCAAATCTTTATTGGACGCGGCTAACACCCGAACATCGACCTTCATAAGCTTGGTTCCACCGACACGAGTGAATTGCTGCTCCTGTAGCGCCCGCAGTACTTTTGCTTGAGTGCTCAGGCTCATGTCGGCGATTTCATCGAGAAATAGCGTGCCCCCGTCCGCTTGCTCAAACTGTCCTCGTTTCAACGAGGTTGCACCGGTGAAGGAGCCCTTTTCGTGTCCGAACAGCTCACTTTCGATCAAGGTCTCCGGGATGGCGGCACAATTCACCGCGACAAACTGTCGACCGGCCCTGGCGCTCTGCAGATGGATTGCCCTGGCCACAAGCTCTTTCCCCGTTCCGTTTTCCCCTCCGATCAACACGCGGCTATTGGTCGGTCCGGCTGTGTCGATCAGTTGCCGCAACTGTTGCATCGCAGGCGACTGTCCCACCAACTCGAACTTCCGCTGGACCGTAGTCCGGAGTGTCCGGTTCTCTTGTTCCAACCGGTGTTGATCCAACGCATGTTTGACGCGCAGCGTGACATTCTCGAGCGACAGAGGCTTTTCAATATAGTCATAGGCTCCCAGCTTGATCGCCTTGACCGCCGTTTCGATCGACCCGTGCCCGGACATCATCATCACTTGTGCTGTCGGCACCAGTTCACGAACCCGGCGCAAGGTTTCCATGCCGTCCATTTCCGGCATCCAGATATCGAGGAGCATGAGGTCGGGTGGATCCATGGTGTAGACACGCAAGGCCTCCACGCCGTTCTTGGCCACCGCCACTTCATATCCTTCATCCCGCAGAATGCTGCTCAAGGACGTGAGAATCGGCTCTTCGTCATCCACAATTAAAATCGATGCAGACATAGCGCTCCGTTAGGCGTTAAACGTAAGGCGTAAGGTGTGCCAGAGCAGCGCGGTATTTGCGCCTGACCCCTAACCCCTTACCCCTCACGTGTTTAGACCGGCAATTCGAATGTGAACATGGCCCCTT
>JANOOS010000418.1:0-5485 GCA_031421455.1 Nitrospira sp. | reverse complement strand
GGCCCTTTGGAGATCTGCACCATCAGCTCTTGCCCTTCACTCAGCAGCTGCTCAATCGGCTTGGAGCTTTGCCGCCGGGGGCCCAGCATGTCCCCATCCTTATCGGCATCCTTATCGTCCTCATCCACATCGACAAGCGTGTCTCCTGACTCGGAGTCCAACGACAAATCCGACACGTGCATGAAGGCCGCCTTTGCGAGGCCGATATCGACAAATGCCGCCTGCATGCCAGGCAACACTTTCGCTACTTTTCCCTTATAAATGTTCCCGACAAAGTCCTTATGTTTTGCACGATCCCCAAAGAGATCTGTGACGACTCCGCCGTCCAAAACCGCAACGCGAGTTTCCTCGCGTGCGACTGTAATCGCAATTTCCAGTCCCATACCGACTCCTTCCATTCAGTAGAACCGTCGCACCGACGTGCAGGACGAACGCGGGGGATCCCCAGGTTTCGGCCTCCACTCGACAACGCGTCAACCAGACGGTTCTCACCCTCAATATACCCTCTTGCCTCGACCCCGATTCATTCGAGACCGTGCGATGAGCCTACTCGCTAAAAGAAACTCAATCGACGGCGTTTAACGTTCAGAAGCAGGCCGAGCGACGCCATCGTCATAACCGTCGCACTCCCGCCGTAGCTCATGAGCGGGAGGGGAATTCCCACGATGGGGAACATGCCCGCCGTCATGCCGATATTGATCACGACGCAAAAACTCAACATGCAAAGAATGCCGACCGCAAGCAACGCTCCGAGCTGGTCCTTCGCACGCGCAACAATTTCTAACGACAGCCAGATCAACCCGACAAACAACAGCAAGAGAACCAGGACTCCGAGAAATCCCCATTCCTCTGCAAACACCGAAAAGACAAAGTCGGTATGCCCCTCGGGCAAAAACTTCAATTGGCTTTGCGTCCCTCCGTAAAGACCCTTCCCTGTCAACTCTCCCGCTCCGATGGCAATCCGTGATTGGAGCGCATGATATCCCTTACCTCCAGGATCGTAGACCGGATCGACAAACGTCATAATGCGCTGCCGCTGATAATCATGCAATGACCCCCACATCATCTCCCAGGCGAAGGGAAACAGCATCAACGAAAATAGAAGGATGACACCCACCGCCTTCGATCGCATGCCCACCATCAGCAACATCGCGGCATAGACCGCCAAGAAACTCAACCCGCTCCCGAGATCAGGCTGCTTCAGGATCAGGAGTAGCCCTGGCAGTACCAACAGCCCAGGAAGCACCACTCGTTGAAGCCAGCCCACCCGTGGCGCCTGCGAATAGTAGTGCGCCAAGGTCAAAATGAGGATCAGCTTTGCGAATTCCGATGGCTGGAACGCAAATGGTCCCATCGGAATCCATCGTTGCGCCCCTCGGCTGCTCCTGCCCTCAAACAACACGACGGCTAATAATATTAAGATGACCGCATAGGCAGGATACGCTAACCGCGCGATACGATGATAGTCCGAGAGCCACATGACGAGAAATGCGACCGTGCCGAGCGCAATCCACACCATCTGTTTGGCGTAAAATGGGAACGCCACCCCCTGGTCATGCGTCACGCTATAAATCGACAGAACGCCGATCCCCAGAATGGCAAGAATCAGTCCGATAAAACGGAAATCGAAATTGTCGAAGCCCCGGCTCATGAACACCCGATCGATCATCTCGTTCCCTGTCCTCTGCCTTCCCCTACCTGCGCCACAGCACCATCTTTCACACCGGAAGGAGCAGGGAGATTCAACTTCACATAGGTCTCGATCAACTCTTTGGCAAGAGGCGCCGAAGCGGATCCGCCGTGGCCCATATGTTCACCCAACACCGCAACGGCAATGGTGGGGGCATCAACCGGAGCGAATGCGACAAACCAGGCATGATCGCGAAATTTCTTCGGGATATCCTTCTCCGGACCAGTGCGCAATGCCGTCATCTGGGCCGTGCCGGTTTTCCCGGCGATCGTCACCAGCGCTGACTTCGCCCGCGTAGCCGTCCCCTCTTGCACCACCCCTGCCAACGCCTCTTTAATCAACGGCAGGATCTCCGGCCGCAGCTTTAACGTGCGCTTGGGAACCGCAGTTCGTTGTTGTAACTCTCCTGTCGCTCGATCCATCACTGCCTGGACCAATCGCGGACGGAACATGACGCCGTCGTTTGCAACAGTGCCGATTAAGCTTGCCATCTGCAGCGGAGTCACATTCACATAGCCTTGTCCAATTGATGCCGAAATCGTTTCCCCCGGTAGCCAAGCCTCATTCTTAGCCTTCCGTTTCCAAGCCTCGGAAGGTATGATCCCAATCCGTTCAGACGGCAGCTCAATCCCCGTCTCCTCTCCCAATCCAAACTGATGGGCAAAGGAAGCTATCGTTTCGATCCCCATCCGTTGCCCAACGGTGTAGAAGTAGACGTCGCACGACTGCACAAGCGCGTGCCGAAGGTCTACCGAGCCGTGTCCGCCGGCTTTCCAGTCATGATACAGACGGCGACCGAACTGATACCCGCCATTGCAATGGATGGTTGTCAAGGGCGTCACAGTCCTACTTTCTAACGCTGCGGCAGCCATCATTACTTTGAAGACCGAACCGGGCGGGTACTGTCCTTGCGACGCTCGATTGTTTAAAGGGCGCCCCTCATCTTGCACGATCTCGGCCCACTGTTTTGGCGTAAGCTCTCGCGAGAGAATATTTGGATCGAACCCCGGACGGCTGGCCATAGCCAGTACATCGCCTGTCCTCGGATCGAGGGCGACGATCGCGCCCGTTTCCTCCCCCAATAGATTTTCGGCCACTTTTTGCAACCGCGCATCGATCGTGAGATACAAATCGTCCCCGGCATGCGGCTGCTCCACAACCACGGTTCGTTTCTCATGACCGATCGCATCGACTTCTATGCTCTTCTGCCCAGCCTGACCGCGCACGAGCCGATCGAAAAATTTCTCCACACCATATTGCCCGACTATGCTCCCCTGGTGGAGGTCGGCATATTCAGGTTTCTCTAACTGTTCGGGGGACACTTCTCCGACATAGCCCAATAGATGTGAGGCCGTCACTCCACCAGGATAGTTCCGCTGCGATTCAACTTGCACCATCACCCCGGGCAAGTCCAGGCGGTGGGACTCAATCAACGTCGCTTCTCGAAGGGTTAAGCGATCCTTCACCTTGCGCGGCAACTGTTTACTGCCGCGAGCCGTAAGCTTCTTCCGTACAAGCGCTTCATCTAGCCCCAGGAGACTACTGAGCTGACCGATGAGCAGATCCCGATCTTTGACGTCTTCAAGCGAAACATAGAGGGTGAAGCTGGGGACATTATTCGCCAATAACACCCCGTTGCGGTCGTAGATGAGCCCTCGAGCCGGCTCCATGATGACAGAACGCGTGCGATTGTTCACCGAGAGATCGCGGTAGTAGGGGCCCTCACGAATCTGCAAGTTCCAGAGCCGCAGCCCCAGTAACGCCACAACAAGCAACAGACCAACGCGGAGAATAATCAGCCGGCGTTGGAGTTCCCCAAGTTCAGAATCGTGTAGACCAGCTGTTGCCATGCGTCACAATCAATATTCCGCCACGCCTATCACAGACCGGCTACTCGGTCCTTAGACGGGTGACATGAAACCATTGGGAGAGCAGCCAATAGAGCCCCGCTCCGACCGCCCCATCGAAACAGGCCTGAGGAAGAGCGATCGACTCGACCATCCACCACATCTGAGACGTGTCGAGGTGCATGAAGCTCACCGCGGCAAACAGCCCACTCGCTAAAGACACCAATAACAGCCCCACACCCAGTGAGATCGACGTCACCAGCGTCAGCTGCCGCCCCAGAAATCCTGCTAAGATCCCAACGCCCCCGTTCGTCAAGAGACTGAGCCAAAGTTCGCCGGCGGAAAAAAGATTCAAGACCCATCCGATCGCGAGCCCCACGAGAAGGCCTTCCAGTTCACCGGCAAAAATCCCGACAAGCGCGGCAGCCACAAGCCCCAAGTCCGGCTTGATACTCCACACACTCAGATGTGGCAACAACGTCGTCTGCAGGGGGACGAGCAATAGCACAAGAATCAGATAGAAAATGAATTTCACGGTGATGGTTTCCCGGTCACATCCGCTTCCGCCCCAGCCTTCGTGGACTGCCCATATGACATCTGAATCACCAGCACTTCCTCCACGCGACCGACATCGACCTCCGGCATGAGCTCGGCAGACTGGAAGAGGGCGCCTTCCTGTTTATCGATGTTCGTGATCGTGCCGATCACGAGCCCTCGCGGAAAACCTCCGACAAGACCCGAGGTCACGACCCGATCACCGTCTCGGAGCGTCGACAACAACGGAATATACTTTAACCGGGCCATCCCTTGTTGAGTCCCTTCCACAATGCCTTCGTCTCTCGTCCGCTGAATGAGGCCGGGGATGGAATTGCTCGGGTCAGTCACCAGGAGCACCACCGAGGACGCCCCTGTCGTCTTTACGACACGCCCAACGACACCCGCAGGCGTGACCACCCCCATGTCCGGCTTGATCCCGTCACTCTCGCCCTTATTGAGAATGATGGCACGATACCGGTTCGTGGCATCACGCCCGATGACTTGAGCGGCTACCATCGTAGGGAGCGCCTGCTCCTTAAATTGCAGCAAGGCCGTCAAGCGTTCTGTCGCGGCGGAGAACTCACGCAACTGGCTATGTTGCCCCCGCAACCATTCAATTTCTTTTCGTAGTTGTTGGTTCTCTTCCTGGACCCCTTGCAACGCCACATACCGTTCCCAGCGATCGGCAATGCCTGCATCGATGGATGCAATGGCTTCAAGCGGAACTCCTACGACGTGTCCAACTGGCCCGTCTAGATACTGCAAGAGTCCTTGGATTTGATTGGGAAGCAGAAAAAGAGCCACCAGCAGGAGGGCAAAGCAGGCAAGCGCAATACGCCTGGCACTATAGGGAGAACGAGAATGAGCCATCCACATAAAGGAGTTAGGGATGGAACCTTATCGGTAGGTATTGGCCTGGGACATCACCGACACTTTGGCGAGCAGATCCAACTCATCGAGGATTTTCCCGACCCCCAAGACCACAGAAGTCAGAGGGTCATCCACGGTGATGATCGGCAGATTCGTCTCTTCCCGAAAGCGCGTATCCATGCCCTTCAGCAAAGATCCCCCACCCGTGAGTACGACGCCACGATCGATAATGTCGCCCGCCAACTCTGGCGGGGTATTCTCCAGTGCCACTTTAATCGCGTTGACGATTGTCCCGATCGGTTCCTGCAGCGCTTCCCGGATTTCCGCGTCATCCACCACCAGCGTACGGGGAATGCCGGAAATCAAGTCGCGCCCCTTGATCATCATGGTTTTGCGTTCTTCAAAGGGATAGGCGGATCCGATTTCGAACTTGATCCGCTCCGCCATATGTTCACCGATGAGGAGGTTATACTTCTTCTTAATGTAGTTCATGATCGCGTCGTCCATGCGATCGCCCGCGACCTTGACGGACTCGCTATAG
>JANOOS010000417.1:0-4057 GCA_031421455.1 Nitrospira sp. | reverse complement strand
TGCCTGGCGTGCTCCAGTTGTCCCAGATGCATAGGCCAATGAAATTCTGGTGCGTACACAGAGCTTTTCAGGGTAGTCTTTTAGCCGCATGAAGATCTCCATCAAAGTTCTACTGGGTTGTGTCCTGGCGGGTGTGTTTGTCTATCTGTATTACACCGAGATCAAACCGGTTGTGATTTTTGGGTTGCGGTCTGATTATGCCCGTGCGATTCCATTCCAAAAGGTTCCGGAAGGTCTCACGAGCCTGAAGGCCGAATCCTGTGGGGAATGTCACCGCGAGATCTACGATGAGTGGAAGACGAGTATCCATGCCCATGCCTATGAGGATCCATTCTTTCAAGCCTATTGGAAAAAGGACAAGAATGTCTGGGTCTGCTTGAACTGTCACACCCCGCTGGAGAACCAGCAGCCGACCTTGATTAAGGAGATTCCGCGAGGGCGCGTGGAGAAGGCGATTCAAGAGCCCAACCCCCAGTACGATCCCGAGTATCAAAAGGAGTCTGTGACCTGCGCGGTCTGCCATGTAAGGGATGGAGTCATCTATGGACCGTTCGACGACTCGGCCGCGCCGCATCCGACTAAGTTCGATCCGAACTTTAGGACGGCGCAGGTCTGTTACCGCTGTCACAATGTCGTGTCCGGGCCGGCCCAGTTTTATAACGTGGGCCCTTGCGGAACCTACGCGGAATACGAAGGCAAGTTCTTCATGCAGGAGCGGGGCTTCATTTGCCAGAGCTGCCACATGCCTGAAATCGATCGGCCGGTCGCGACCAATAGTCCAATCAGGCGAGGACGCAAGCACCTCTGGCGTGGCGGGCACGACCCCGATATGGTGAAGCGGGCAGTGGGAATACAAGTAAGGGCCGACACGGCTTCGCCCAAGCCGGGCGATCGAGTTGGATTTACGCTCACGCTGATCAACGCAGGAGCCGGCCATAAGATTCCCACCGGAGATCCCGATCGGTATTTCACAGTCGAATTTTCCGTGGAAGATCGGCAGGGACGGGTGCTCGATCAGCAAACATCGACGATGGGACGCTGGATCATGTGGCAACCGGCAATCGTCGAGTTGTATGATAACCGTCTGTTACCCCTGGCCAGCCGGGAATATCAGTTTACGTACCAATTGCCAGCTCAGGCGGAGGGTTTGAAAGTGAAGACTCGTGTGCAGTATCACATCCTGACCGATAAGCAGCATGAAATGTTGCAGACGAAGTATGGACTGACGGGGAACGATCCCTATCAGTTTGTCGTGTACGAGCGGGAGTTTCCGCTGTCCGGTGCGCTTGCATCGGCGTTGTGTAAGAGCGATCAGCCGTCAGCCGTCAGCCGTCAGCCAAACGAACTGAATTGCAAGGCCGGAGCTGAGGGCTACAGGCAAGGCTGACGGGGTTCAGGCCGAAGGTCGAAGCTCCGAACACTTCAGCCTGAACCCCGTCAGCCTATCTATCTGAGTAGTTACGAAGGACCGACATGACACACGAGTTATTGATTGATACCGAAACTCTCCAGCAGAGCTTGGGCCAACCAGGTCTGGTGGTTCTTGATGTACGTGGGCGGGCAGCCTACGAATTCGGTGGCCATATTCCAGGTGCGGTGCATTCGACCTGGCATGATTATAGCGACCCCAATGCCGTGCCGAAGGGATTACTCGATCTCGATCGCGGACGCGTGGAACAGAAGATCCGCGCCTTGGGCATTAGTCAGGACAGCGATGTGGTCATCTATTCCAATCCGTTCGACAATTGGGGAGACGAAGGCCGGATGTTCTGGATGTTGGAATATCTCGGCCACCGGCGTCTGCGGATTCTCGACGGTGGATGGGTCAAGTGGGTGCAAGAAAAACGGCCATTCGAACATGGGGCCGTGACGCCCAAGCCTGGAACCTTCACTGTCAAGCCGGTTGATTCCGTGATCGCCGGCAAAGACGAACTGAAGCGCCTTGTGAAGCAGCCGCATCCTGGTACTGTGATCGTCGATGCGCGTAGCCTCGAAGAGTATCTTGGGAAAGAGATAGCGGGGATACCTCGACCAGGCCACATTCCTTCTTCGATCCATCTTGCGTGGAATGGATTCCTTCAGTCGAATGCCACAGTGAAAGATCTGCAGACGATCACAGAGAGTCTTGCCGAGAAGGGTCTGACGCAGGATCAAGACGTAATCTGCTATTGCACCGGCGGTGTCCGGTCAGCCTGGCTGTATTTTGTCCTCAAACTTGCCGGCTATCGGAAGATCCGCACCTATCCTGGATCCTGGTGGGAGTGGAGTCGGGATTTTGCCTGTCCGGTGGAAAAAGACGACAAGGGATTGCAGCGCATTCTGAACGTCGATTCCCAGGTCAGGCCTTCTTGACAGTCTCAAAATGGCTGTGTAAGGTGATGGAAATCACGAATCCTGCGGATACGCCGGTCACCCGTCGAATAAACCTTAATCCCTGAGGAGGAACCCATGAAAATGAGAATCCATCGCGGTGCACTGGTTGTTGCGGCAGTTGCGGCGCTTGTTGGTTTTCCGCTGTTGAGCGGGCTCGCTCTTGCAGGGAACAAGCATGTGGATGAAGCTCTGGCACATGCCAAGGAAGCTGTTTCCCATGGCAAGGCCGGCCATGCCGATGCCGTAGTGCAACATGGGGAAGAAGCCCTCAAGCATGCCATGGCAGCCGGCATGAAGAATCCGCATTTGGATGAAGCGATCACACATCTCAAGGAAGCCGTCTCTCATGGCAAGGCCGGCCATGCCGATGTGGCAACTCAACATGCCGAAGGCGGGGTCACCCATTTGTCGGAAGTGAAGTAAGCGTTTCTGTCAGGGATTTTTTTGAACGGGCAGGGGCGACCCTGCCCGTTTTTGTTATAGAGGCAAAGCGATCATGCTGGTCGGATTTTATCAACTCACTCCACGGTTCGGCGAGGTCTCGCACAATCTCGATACGATTGTGGCAACACTCGATCGGGCTGACGCGGATCTGATCGTTTTGCCCGAGCTCTGCGCGTCCGGGTATCAGTTTGTATCGCAGGAAGAGGTCGTCGCTCTGTCGGAGCCGGTGCCAAGCGGACCGACTACGCAACGGCTGATTGACCTTGCGAAGCGGCGCCGGATGACGATTGTCGCAGGCCTTCCTGAGCGCGCCGGGTCAGCCTGCTATAACTCCGCGGTGGTCGTCGGCCCATCCGGGTTCATCGGGTGTTATCGCAAGACCCATCTGTTTTTTGAGGAAACGCTATTCTTTACGCCAGGCGATACGGGATTTCAGGTGTGGGATATCGGGTTGGCCAAGATCGGCGCAATGATCTGCTTCGATTGGTACTATCCGGAGGCGGCTCGCACCTTGGCGCTCAAGGGAGCAGAGATCATCTGTCATCCCTCGAACCTCATCTTGCCCAATTGTCCGGACTCCATGCCGGTTCGGTGTTTGGAGAATCGGGTATTCGCGATTACAAGCAATCGCATAGGGACCGAAGCGCGAGGCGGCAAAGATCAACTGACGTTTATTGGGAATAGCGAAGTTGTCGCTCCACGCGGGACCATTTTACATCGCGCGCCGCGAGATCAGGAAGAGCTCTATACCGTCGAGATTGATCCTGCCGAAGCACGAAACAAAGCCATCACACAGTACAATGATTTGCTTCGCGATCGACGCGAATCCCTCTATCGATAACCAGGTTGGTTTGTCTGGTTGATTTGGTCTATTTGGTTTGTTTGGTTGTATCCGATGAACCAAATGAACAAAACAAACCAAACTAACCAAATCAACCAGCTTCGCTCGTCTCGCTTGCACCACGCGGGCCCGCGCGGTAGGATTAGCGACATGGAAGCTCCACTCGGGAAGGGCATCTTCCTTATCGCAGCGCCGTCCTTACGTGATCCGAATTTTCGGCAGACCGTCGTGTTGCTCTGCGAGCACGGGGCCGAAGGCGCGCTGGGTGTCGTCGTCAATCGTCCGACAGCGATGTCGGTTTCTGAGGCGTTACCGCAAGTACCGATCCTCGAAGGCCAACGGCACGTTCTCTTCTCCGGAGGACCGGTGCAAACGAATCAGGTCATGATGTTGTATCGC
>JANOOS010000416.1:0-7153 GCA_031421455.1 Nitrospira sp. | reverse complement strand
GGTCTTGCAAAAACCCACAGACCGCAGCCCAGGCTTGTTGGGCGAACTTCGTATCCCGCTCACGATCTTGGGTTTCCCAGGTGTATCCTTCGCCCATGCGAAGAAAGGTAATGCGATCGCCAAAAGACTTGAGCGCCCGTTCCTCTGCAGTATCGATCGCACCCTTAATGAACTGCACCACCGCGACCTTCATGCCATGACCGATGCAGCGAAGGGCCATTCCCATCGCGGCGGTCGTCTTCCCCTTGCCGGCACCTGTGTAGACGATCAGCAAGCCTTTTTCTTCTTGCGCCGCCTCAATGCGCCGATCCACCGACGCCTTCAACCGCTCCATCTTGGCTTTGTGCTCGTCCTGCTCAGTCACCTAATACCTCCAGAACTCACAGATGGATCGCTGCTTGTTCGGCGTGCAGAGGCGACCAACGCGCTGGCCACCTGTGGCTGACTGGCAAAATGCAGATGGGTATACAGTGCCAATACGTTGCCAGCAACAAGTCCGTCTAAGCCCTTTGACTCTTTCCGTGCATCACGAAGTGCACAGGCGTAGTCGAGCCTTCCCTTCGGAACCAGCGTGGAGTAATGAAACTCATGCCCGCGCACGGTAGTGCCGGACACACCGAGTATGCAATCTTGTGAGAGTTCCACCGTCCTGTACCCCAAAGTCAAGCCCGACTTCTGCATGACCGTTTCAGCCGAAAAAATTCCAACCATTTCATGCGATATGCCACCGAAGTCACGAATGGATTGCGTGAGATACATCATGCCACCACACTCGGCATAGATGGTTCCACCCCGCTCGGCAAATTGCCTGATTGCCGTTCGCATGGTGACATTGCCTGCCAACCGCTCGCCATACAGTTCCGGATAGCCCCCGCCAAGATACAGCATATCCACGTCGGGCAGCACCTGATCATTCAAGGGCGAAAATCTCACCAATTCCGCCCCCTCAGCTTCAAGCAACTCTAAATTGTCGGGATAGTAAAAGCAAAATGCCTGATCGTAGGCGATGCCCACTCTAACCGTAAGGCGTGAGGCGTCAGGCGTCAGGCGAGGGGTAGCAATCTCATCATCCCTCACGAACTCAGAGGCCGATCTCGCCAGTTCCTCGATTCGATCCAGATCGATCGTTTCTTCTGCTGCCTTCGCGAGGCGTCCGTAGAGTTCGCCTGTCCCCTGTTCCATCGCCGTCATGAGCCCGAGATGGCGATCGGAGATCGTCACCGCTGGATCTGGCCGAAGATAGCCCACAACCATCACATCGGTCTCTTGCTCCACGGCTTCCTTGAGAAGCTTGTAGTGTCCTTCGCTACTGACTCGATTGAAGAGGACGCCCGCCACCCGTAATGCCGGATCGAACTTCGCATACCCCGACACTATGGCGGCAGCGGAGCGGGCCATGGCACTCCCGTCAATGACGAGCAGCACCGGCGCATCCAGTTGCTTCGCCAGTTCAGCCGTACTGCCAATCTCGTTCACCGGAGAACTGCCATCGAACAGCCCCATCATCCCCTCGATGATGGAAAGGTCTGCATCGGCAGCAGTACGTGTAAAAATCTCGCGGTTGACGCCCTCCCCCAACATCCAGCCATCCAGATTACGAGAGGAACGTCCGGTCGCAACGCTGTGATGGCCGGGATCGATAAAATCAGGCCCAGCCTTGAATGGTTGCACCAGGCGGCCCCGAGCTTTCAGGGCCGCCAGAATTGCCAGTGACACCGTCGTCTTGCCGACACCGCTCTGAGTACCGGCAATGACCAATCGAGGAAAATTCATATGCCCTTGCATTCATTAGTACGTGAATTTCACACCGCCAAAGACAGACCGAATCGGTGTGCCGAAATATAAAATTTCTTCGTATCTCTGATCGAAGAGATTATCCACTCTCCCGAAGACCTGCCACTGCTTTGTCACATCGTAACTGGCGGACGCATTGACCACCCCGAACGAACCTTGCTTCTGCCCAGGCGTGTTGGCTGTGTCATTATTGCGTGCTCCCACAAATCGATAATCGAGATTGATCCGAAGCGGATCAATTGGTTGAATACTGATCCCGGCGCTAAACTGGTCGAGCGGCCACCGTGGCAAACGAGTATTGTCTGTGCGGCCAGGCACTTCGTACGCCCGCGTAACTGTCATGGTGTATTGGCCGCGCAGTTCAAGCCCTTTCATTACTTCATACTTGAAGCTTGTTTCCAACCCGTGGCTATTCGCTGCCGCAATGTTGATTGGGCAGAATCCAAACGTAGCGGCAGGACAAATTGAACTCGGCACGGACAGGAAGGCAATTAAGTTGTCAAACCGATTTGAGAAATATCCGGCGCTCAATTGCAACTTACCTTCGAGAAAACTCTGATCTATTCCCACATCGAAACTCTTGCTTTTTTCTGCCTTCAAGTCTGGGTTCCCGAAACCTTGGAAGAACAGATCATTCAGCGTGGGCGCTTTGAATCCCGTACCATAACTCGCGCGGATCTTTGTTCCTGTTTCGGGGATAAGATACCCACCCGTAAGTCGATATGTCGTGGCATCACCGAACACGTTGTAGCTGTCCTGACGCACTCCGGCCGTTGCAACGAGTCGATCCCACAGGTTCACTTGGGCCTGCGCGAATCCAGCGTGGGAAGTAATACGGCGGTTCGGTTGAGCCGCCCCGAAGAAGCCTGTTGCATCTCCTTGCTCTTCTCGGAACTGGTATCCTCCGCTCAGGAGTAACGGTTTGCCAACTTGAAAGTTGTGTTGCCACTCCAGGCGACGGTTGGTCGTTTTGAGGTCCGTAGTAAATGGGAAGAAACAATCTGAGGTGAACGTCACGCAATTGGGAAAAGGCGACACGGTCTCGCCCGTCACAATGTTTCGACCGGTCGGGCCATTATGAGCAAGCAGTCGCTCATTGGTTTGTGCAAGGGTAAGTTTCTGTGACCACCAAGAGGTAATCGGTTGTTCATAGCTCCCACTCAGAGTGAGGTTGCGCCTGGTTTGTTTCGACCCCAAATGATCGGTCGGATCGCCGCTAAATGCGAAATCGTCAAAACTGACGTCCGAGTTCCACCAACGTGCGTTGAATTCCAGGCGTCCATTGTGCGGCAGAGACACACCCAGTCTGGCTGATCCTTGCCAATTGTGAAACCCGTCACGCTCTGACGCCCCTCGTCTGTAATTAATGGCGGAAAAACTACTGCTATCCCACCGCGACAGTGACCCCGAGTAATCGAAAATCCCTGTCGAACCGGAAAATTGCGCCCCTTCACGAATAGAAGCGAAGGATCCATACTCTAGGAACGCGCTAGCAGTAGGCTTACCAGTTCCTCGCTTAGTAATAATATTGATCACTCCCCCCAAGGCATCAGAGCCATAGAGCATACTCTGCGCCCCACGGATAATTTCGATACGCTCGATGTTTTCCGTCGTGAGGCTGGAGAAATCAAATGCTCCTGTGGTAGGGCTGTTCATGATGGCACCATCAATCAACACCATCGTATGCTTCGACTGGGCGCCGCGCATGCGCACACTTGCTTCCGTCCCAGGGCCGCCGCTTGAACTGGCAAAAACCCCTTGGGATAGCCGAAGTGCATCAATGACCATTTTAATTTTCTTGCGCTCGAGATCTTCTCCTGTGATGACCTCGACCGCGCTGGTGACTTGACTGAGAGGAAGCGGCGTCTTTGTTGCGCTGACCACAACCTCTCGAGTTTCAATGACATCAGTCTGGTCGGCCATTGCAACCTCTTGCGCAGAAACATAATCGGAAGGAAGAACCCAGGCGAGAATGCAGACACACACCAACCAACGAATCATAAACACTGGCATGACGAACCTCCCTTGTGCTCGAAGGGTTGAGTCGAATCAACTGCGGGATGGGTCTCCTGACTTGCGGATCGTCGTGTTTCTGCGCCTTCCCATACGCCAATGCGCACAGTGGCATTCGTGCAGAATTACTCCCCGCTTACAGTGGCGGCACCGCGATGGACTTGCACCATCTTCCCCGTCACCCGCGTCGCTTCTCCAAAACGCCCTTTCATGAAAAATTGACTGTCCCCCTTCTGCATCACAGCCGGGCCGGGGACAAGACCCAGGCTGTCTTATAATTCACACCATGTTCCTCGACATCTGTACGCACGGCCTACCGCTGTGCAAGCCGCAGGTATTGCCTTCACAGAATCATGTTTTTAGGAACTCTGTTTTGTAGACAGTAGACAGCGGCGTCATGGTGGTGAAGTTCCAATCGAATACCAGAACAGCAGATTGCTCAGAGGCATGTGAAAGCAGGCGTCTCCCGTTCTTCACCACCAGACTTTGAGCCTTCCAAAAATCGAGCGTCTTCTCAGACCCGGTTCGGTTACACACAATCATAGGCAGGCCTGTCTCACGGGTTCGGTCCTCCCATTCGCCGTTCGGCCCATGTATGCCAGGGCCCCAGGAAGAGGGAGAGACTAGAATTTGTGCGCCCCCAGATTTTAAGGTAGCGGCGATACCAGGCGTAAAGGCGTCGGCACACACCAACAGGCCAACCTTAAGCCCATCACACTGGAGCGGGACTACGGTCTCTCCTGGGCTTGACCATGAAAGAGAATCGCTTTTGACATTGATCTTGCGATGCCTTCCAATAATCTCGCCGCGTGAATTGATGACAAAGACAGAGTTATAAAGCCGTCCAGAGTCCCGTTCAGGACAAGCAAGAAACAGGGTCCGTTTCAAATCTTTTACCAGTCGGCAGAGGCGATACATCCATGGATCCGGCTGCGGCTGAATCCAGTCCGTGCCGATGACCTGAGGAAATTGAAGTCCGCACACGGCGAGTTCCGGAGTCACGATCCACTGTGCACCACCTGAAGCGGCTTGTTTCACCGCTTCGACAATCACCTGTTGATTGTGCTCGACGGCTCCAGGAATCGTCTCAAGATGCAAGAGCGCAATTCTGCCGGTCTTCATATCACACCGTACTCATCGGCATTGTCACACGCGGCCGGCCCGTCTGGGGATGGGCATCCACGACCACATCGCATCCGTACACCATCCGAAGTACATCCGGACGAATGGTCTCCTCCGGCGAACCGATACGGCAGAGCCCGCCTTCCTTGAGCATCAGCACACGATCGCAATACTGACTCGCGACATTCAGATCGTGCGACACCAAGACGACCGTCAATCGCCGTTCAGCCCTTAACCGTGTGATGAGCGAACAAACCTCAATCTGGTGGTTGATGTCGAGAAATGCCGTCGGTTCGTCGAGCAACAGAATTTTCGGCTCCTGAGCCAAGGCTCTGGCAATCATAACTCGCTGCCGTTCGCCCCCGGATAAGTCGGACACCAACCGATCGGCTAGAGACACAACATCGGTATCGACCATGGCTTGGTGCGCACAGGCAAGATCGTTCGCGGTCTCATCTCCGATTCCCATGCTCCACCAACGGACGGTCCGATGCGGAAACCGTCCCATTAAGACAGTCTCAACCACGGTAAACGGAAAGACTTGCACATAGTCTTGAGGAACCACCGCAACCAACCGCGCAATATCGGCCTGGCTCCGTTTCTGAAGCGAGAGCCCATCCAGCAAGACATCCCCTTCACCGACCGGCAAGAGCCCGGACAGAATCTTCAACAACGACGACTTCCCTGACCCGTTCGGCCCCACGATACCTAGAATTTCTCCGGCATCGACGTGGAAGGAGAGATGATCAAGCGTCCACATTCTCCCTCGCCCTTCCATCGTGTAATAGCGAAACGACAACCTCTCAACTTCGATGGCAGGGCCGTCGACTGCCAATAAGGAACTTGTTCTTCCCATCGTATGGGTCGTCACTTCACAACATCCGATCTTTTCGCCAAAGGAGGAGATAGAGGAAGAACGGACCACCAACGAGCGCCGTCACAATCCCCACCGGGATTTCTGCCGGCGCCATGATCGTTCGGGCTATCGTGTCGGCCAAAGCGAGAAACATGCCCCCGACGAGCGCCGAAGCGGGAAGTAGCAACCGGTGGTCCGATCCGATGAGTAGGCGCACCGCATGAGGAACGACCATACCGACGAATCCGATCATGCCGCTCACCGATACAATCGCGCCGGTGAGAAGTGCCGTCAGAGCGAAGAGATGTTTCTTGACCCCCTCAGTCTCCACACCGAGAGAACGAGCCGTTTCTTCTCCCAGGGTCAACACATTTAAGAGCTGTGCTTTGTGCATCAGGACCGCGAGCACGAACAGGACGTACAGGAGAAATATGCCCAGCGCCGGATAACCCGGCGCAGTCAGCGACCCCATTAACCATGCCATCAATCCCGCCGATCGATTCGGTTCCATGATCGAGGTGATGAACATGATAAACGCCGTCAAAATAGCATTCAGAATGACACCGGCCAGTAATAAGCTATGAATCGGCAATCGGCTTTTTGACTGCGCCAAGCGATAGATCAGGATAAGTGCCAGGAGGCCCCCGGCAAACCCAAACAGCGGCAGCAGGGGGAATAGCAGGAAGGTGGAGCCGATTCCAAATAGGATGGCCAATGAAACACCGAGCGCAGAGCCGCTCGATACGCCCAGCACATAGGGATCAGCGAGAGGATTTCTCAGCAACGCTTGAAGCGTCACACCGACCGCCGCCAAACTGCCCCCCACGAGAAAACCCATGAGTACTCGGGGAAACCGAATCTGCACCATAATGATCTCGGATGTCTCCGGGCTCGGTGAACCAGCCAGGTCTCCACGAAACAGGTGCATAATCCCCGGCACAACGTTGCCGATATTCACTGACGTCGCACCGAACTGCAGACAGAGCACCAGAACAGCTACGCAGGCCAGCAGCAGCCCGCCGATCACCGTTATCCATCGATGGACGGTCAGCACCGAACCGGCATGGGCCCATGATGAAACTATATGTGCCATAAGCTGATCAAGTTACCGTTCGGCTCGACTATCGGGCAAACTGTCGGGGTGTAAAATATTCGCAAGCGATTCAAGTCCCTTGGCGATGCGTGGGCCAGGCCGGTTGAGCCAATCTGCAGAGATCTGATGAAGCCTGCCTCGCTTGACCGCCGTCATCGTCGACCACTGACGCCAGGTCTGTTGTTCACTTTCTGAAATGCCTTCTGCCTTGCCGACAGGAAACACCAACACTTCCGGATCCTCCTGAAGCACGGCCTCCAGGCTGAGTCGTGGAT
>JANOOS010000415.1:0-4016 GCA_031421455.1 Nitrospira sp. | reverse complement strand
GATAAAATGCGGCTTACTGCCGACCCAGCCGCAGCGAGGCTTACCATCGGAGGTTGGGTGGAATTGCTTGGTCATCAGTAGAACATTCAGCTCAAGAGTGCGGCCGCTTCCTACTTCCCGCTAACGGGTATAAACCATTTCGGCTTCATGCGACCAAAGTCAGTTCGCACGTGACGGCGAAGTGCGCGTTTCGAGTCGAGCACGACGGGCCCCCGAGGTCCGCGCCAGAATACCACCCAATGCCAGCACGAACGATCCCGTTCTTTGTGCCATTTGACGGCAAGCAGTGCAAGATCCGGCAGGGCCTCCCATGAAGTGAAGGGCACTTCGGTACTTGCCGACCGAATTCCATACTCCTTGAGCAGCCTGCGAACGTGGTGTGTCTCGGACCACAACACCGAATCGCCAGCGAAAATGCCAAGCCGATTTGCCACACGCTGCGCCTGCCGGTAGTTCACGCCCGCCAGCGCCGCCACGGCAGCAATCCCGCAGCCAGTTCGTTCGAGTTGAATCACCGGCTTCACGGCAACTCCACTTTCAGTTTTCGTCCGCCTGAAATACTGAATCCCTGTTGCTGATAGAAGGCCAGCGTCCTGTAGAATTGAGGCGGCGGCGTGGTCACTTCGAGCCTACGCCATCCCTTTGCTTGCCCCATGCATTTCGCTTCCAAGAGCAACGCCGCCCCGACGCCGTTCGACCGATAGGCCGGACGCACAAACAGTTCAGGAATCGTTCCAAACGATCCTTCCGCATACAGGGCAAAGCTCTCATACAGAGCCAGAAAGCCAAGCGGCTCGCCTTGATCCGCATCGCGGGCCAGCAAGACGCGGTACTTCCCATCCGTCATCCAGGATCGGCCCCGCGCTTCCGTCTCCTCCTGGTGAAAACTAAAATCCTGAGTTCCGATCGCGGCCATGATTTCGCGAGGCAGTTCCCCAACCATCTGAGCGATGATCGGCGCATCATCAGGCTGTGCATGGTCGATACGAAGCTGCATGAGTTAGCAGGCCACCATAAAATAATGTTGCATACGAGGACTTCGGCAGTCCGCACGTGTGGCACAACAGGAGACCGTTCCCGCAGGATGCTCAAACAGTTCGCCCAACAAGGCCGCAGGCGAGTCGAAACCGGAGGCGTAGCATTTCCACCCACCCAACCCCGAGCTGTCTGAACAGCTCTTTTCCCGGAGGGGTACGTTGAGGATTTCGATGAGCCGAGAACGAAGCTTGGTGAAAGGCGCGTCTCGGCGCGCCAGGGTTGGGCGGGTGAGAACAGAGACTGTTTCAGCATCCTGCTATGCCATGAATTGTTGCAGAAGGGTATAGCCCTCGGTCCATTCACCATGCCCACTGTCGGCATTGATGTGCCCCGCCTGGCCGACATCGACGAATATGCTCCCCCATGCAATGGCGCAATGTTTAGCATGGACCAGCGACCCGAATGAGTCATTCGCGCTGGCGATCACAAGGCTCCGAAAAGCAAACGGCTCCATCGGCACCGGCACAAATCCACGCGCCATAACAGGGAAACTTGCGCTCTGCGGATCGGGCACCGCTACGAGGAATGCGCCATTCGGAACCAGCGCTGAACGATGAGCCCAATGGGCCACCAGGAGACAGGCGAGGCTATGAGCCACCAGCACGGGCGGAGAAGGACAAGCCTTCACGGCAACATCCAACGCACGAACCCAATCGTCACAGGCTGGACTGTCCCAATCTCGCAAACTCACTCGCTGCCAATCAGGATGGCGCAGCCCCCAGAGCGTTTGCCAATGCCGCGGTCCGGAGTTGCCAAGACCGGGCAAAACTAACACTGGCGCATCTATGAACACCTCATCCCCCGACCTTCCGACCATTCACGGCGATTGTGGCATAGTAGATGGCCCAGCTGTTCGGATCATCGGCAAATCGACAATACCGTTCAAGGTCGGACTGTCTAACGACTCCTGTGGCCAGGTACTTCTCCCGCAATTGCTCAGCAGACATCTTCATCACCGTGGCCATGCCGGTCCCACCCGCACAGAGCGGGGCATCGTTCTCCACGATGAGGTGTTGTAGCCCTCGCCGTTGCATCAAGGCAGGCAACTTCAGTCCCAGTTGGTAGTCCATTCTTAATGTCGCATACATCTGTTCGATAGCCTGATTGACTTTGCGCAGGGACGCCAATTCCTGTTCATCGCCGGTGATGCCGCGGGAGGCTGAAAAATCAGGCTCCTCCAGAACAAGCCAGCCTCACGGCTTAAGGCTGTCGACCATCTTCGTCAATGCTACCTCGTAGTCAGAAAGATGGATCAAAACGTACCGGGCATGAACCACATCGAACGACTGTTGCGGTAACTGAGCCGTGCGAATATCGGCTCGCATAATACTCAGATTCGTTCGCTTCGCTTCACTGAGAAACTTCGGATCGAGATCCACCGCCACGACCTGGCCCGTCGGACCAACCACTTCGCCCATCCAGGTCATGATCGACCCAGCGCCCGGCCCGACCTCAAGACAACGCCAGCCTGCTTGCAGCCCAGTACTGAGAAGCCGTCTTCGACTTGCAGGATCGAACACCTGCTCGATCATCCGAAGCCGTTCCAGTTCTCGTTGAACTTCAACTCGCTGAAAGACGTACTCCGATTTGGCCATGCCCCTACTCCACTCAAAATAGGATTGCAATTCTGACGCGCCAACACAGTGGCGGATTATAGACGACTACCGGGCGGGGAGAAAAGCTGCCCGCTTCCTTGATGATCACATATTTCACGTACCCATAAAGCGTGACGCCACTTCTCCACGTAACAAGTAGTTGTTTTTTACACGATGGCGCTCACACAACTTGCCGCTTTTCGCTATCGGTTTCTGCTATATTGCACAGAACCAATCCGTAAGGCAGGCGATCCAATCGATCGAGTCACAACCTGCACGGGCGGCCTGGACACCACATGAGATGAGGGCTATTCGATGGAGACGTCGCAGAGAGATGTGCTTCTTGGAACGATCACATGGTGGGGCTTTCATGCGCTCCTCATGTGGATGGGAGCCTGGCATTTTTTTTCTAGAGATCTTACCGATGGCGCCCTCTTCGCGTCAGATTTGTTCGCCGGCAGTCTCATAGGAGCCACAGTGCTCTCTCTTCTTCGGCTGTCGGTGGGCTGTCATCTACTTCGTTTTATTTCCCTTATAGGCATTTTGTTAGTGCTGATTCATCTGTGGCAGGGAAAGGCCGAATGGGGCAGTCTGACCGATGTGGCCATCTGGGCATACACGTTTTACTCCTTTGGCCCAAGTAGTTGGCGACATTCCCTCTATTCACCACTAGGCGTCTTCGGAAAGTTGAAGACATAGAAACCCGCAGACTGAGGGCTATTGGCTCAATCCTGGGACGAGCTGTTTCAAAGATTCCGCCTTGCTTTTGATCGCGTCGCTACCCGCCGGTGACAGGGAAGACAATTGATCTTTGGCTTGCTTGATCGTGCCCATATTCTTTTGGAGCGCATCCACATTTTTCTGCATCTCGACCAAAGCGGTCCCGATCTGAGTAACTGATGTTTTTAACCCGAAGAGTCCTTGCGCGGAGGCGACATGCAACGACACCCCTCCTAAGCCAAATCCGAGCAGGAACGTTGCAATCGAGAAAATGTAGGCCGATCGTGTGACTATCATAAGCCCCTCCTTGGTTATGTGATTCCTATCTACTTTCTCGCGACGGCACGTAACGCCGCTCATTACCTGCCCTCGACTATGCCGAAGGTTGTGTGCAGCGCAAAATCACTCCTTGCCGCAGGCAACCTCCCACAGAGCCTGATTAATACTATCTGGTTCGACCGGTATCCATCTGCCTGTGTCTACGTATCCATCAGCCCGTATCCCGGTTGCCAAACGGTGTGAGAACTCCGTGAAGGCAAGCAATCGAAGGCGCTTTTCGGCGCAATTGAATTGTTTGTGCGTCTCCGTAGACAAAAACCTGGTGGGCCCTCTCGCACTCCCTTGCATCCACTTAAAGTCAATTAATTGCCGCATCGTCACCAG
>JANOOS010000414.1:0-1616 GCA_031421455.1 Nitrospira sp. | reverse complement strand
GAAATCGCCCAGCGCCTTGGCCGTCCTCCGGTTCTCTCCTATGCCTCCTACGCGCTCGACAACTGGCGGCGACTCGACCGGTCAAAGCCGGTTCAGCTCGACAACATTGTGCTGCTTCAAAATTTTCTCGGCGGGTTGGATGAAGAGTGGTTTGTTGTGGTTCATATCCAGATCGAGCGGGAAGCGGGACCAGGGTTGGCCGGACTCCTGCGAGCAATGCGCGGAGCGATCGAGGACAAGGAGAATGATGTCTTGCTGGGGCTCAAATCTTTGGCATTGGCCCAAACGGCAATGCGCGACACGTTGCTCAGGATGAAGGAGCGTTGTGATCCCTATGTCTACTACAACCGCGTGCGGCCCTACATCCACGGCTGGAAGAACAGCCCTAGCTTGCCGAATGGGCTCGACTACGAGGGCGTCGAAGCCTATGCCGGGCAGCCGCAGCAATTTCGAGGCGAAACCGGCGCACAAAGCACGATTGTGCCCTGTCTCGACGCCGGGCTCGGAATCGCCCATGCCCCCGATCCCTTGACCCTCTATTTACAAGAAATGCGCGACTACATGCCTCCGCGCCACCGTGTATTTCTAGAGACCCTAGAGAAGGCCACCGACAATCTTGGCCGTCCATTGCTCACCGGTTATGTTCGCGATCGGAAACTCCGTGCCCCCAACCTCTGGACTGCCTATGGCGCCTGCGTCGATCTCCTCGCACAGTTTCGTGAGATCCACATCGGCTATGCCGACAGCTACATTCACCGCCAACACCAGTCCCACGCGAGCAACCCCACGGCCGTGGGAACAGGCGGCACACCCTTCATGCAGTACCTCCAAAAACACCTGGATGAAACGAAGCAAGCGATCATCAAGTAGCGCAACACCCCTGAGCAATCGTTGACATACCCTTGCTAGCGGCGTATCGTTTTCTCCGACTCAAAAAAGGAGGCTACGATGGCAATCATGTGTTCCCTAGCGGTTTGCAAGGCACAGGCGGGAATGTGCGGGCATGAGAAGGTGATGCTGAGCGTGGCACTGTTGGCGGCTATCGGCTTTGGGGCTTACTTCCTGATCTAGCTGAGCGGGGGGGGTGATTGCGGTCTAACAGAAGACTAACTTGCAGGATGCTCAAAAAGGCTGTCCAGCACGAGGAAGGTTGAGGTTTAGGCTAAGGGTGAGATAAGGAGAGTCTAAATCTTCGCTCAACCTTGACCTCGGCCTTAACCTTCCAATAGGCTCCTTTAGCGGGAGTGGACCATCGGCAACTCGCGAGACCCTTCGGCCTCCTGCTGAATCCGTAACCGTTCCAACCGCGACTCTTCCATCACGCTCTGGAGCATGTCGTCCGTCATCTGGGTCAACTCTGCCGCAGCATCTTTTATATCCGCATGTTCGACGGCGCGGGACAGCACTTCAGCCTTCGTGGCGCCTTTCTTTTGACCCAGGAACGGCTTAATGATGAGGTAGGCCACATCCCGCGCCGGCATGAAGCGGAGAAACCGCCGAATCAACCGGAATGTCTGGAGGGGATAGTGCAGGATCTTGTACACAAACAGACGCTTGAGCCCTTGCCGGCGGACCTCATTGATCACTTCTCCTGGCAAGCAGGTCGGATCGATCGT
>JANOOS010000413.1:0-15106 GCA_031421455.1 Nitrospira sp. | reverse complement strand
CTATGAAATCAAAATCCACATCCTCGGTTCCCGGTCGGAGTGCGTCGCGGCGTCCGAGTAAGCTTGGCGACATGCTGGCGAAAAAGAAGACCGATGAAGCCCGGCGTCTCACCCCTGAACAGCGACTGCTCGTTGCGCTTGAGCTATCCGACGCTGTCGCCGCTATCCATCGCGTCGGTTCTAAGAAGCGTTAGCTAAAACCATGTCAGGTTGGGGATCTTCAGAAAGCTTTAGGAATCATTGATTTGGGGGGGATAAACGGGGACATTCTGAATTTTTGCGGATGACCATGCGAGATTTGCGGGAGGAAACCAGCATGGCCATATATATCCTTCCCTAACAAGGCGCTCCAGCCGATCACCCGGCAAGTTTCTCAGTTTCTCCATGCTGTTGCGGCAGGTGGGGGCTGAGCTTTAGCGGTAGATTTCATAGAACATCGCTGGTACAGTTTCGGGTGACTGTTAAATGGAGGTGGTTATGCCCCAATCAGCAAAAACCATTTTGCATCAGGCCCTTGAACTTCCGTCCAATGACCGTGCGGCGTTGGTGGAAGGTCTGATTGCCAGTCTCGACAAGCCCGATCCCGCGCTTGATGCGAGGTGGCTCAAGGAAGCGGAAGATCGCCTGGCTGCGTACCGTGCCGGTGAGCTTGGCGCGATCGATGCGGAGCGGGTCTTCGCGGATCTCGGTAAAAAAGTTTGAAGACTAGATTCCTGCCTCCAGCACATCAAGAGCTTATTGAGGCTGTCCGATACTACAACGCGCAGCGCATTCAGCTGGGGGATGAGTTTCGTGATGAGGCCTGGGAGACCATCCGACGTATCAGCGATTTTCCGATGGCATGGCACTCGCTGGGTGGCTCGATTCGCCGTTGTCAGATGCAGAGGTTTCCCTATGGCCTAATCTATGAGCCTACAAGCGTCGAGATCATAATTGTTGCGGTCGCACATCTGCATCAAGAGCCCATGTACTGGCGCATGCGGCTGAAATCTAACATTTAGGTGGGGCATAGGGGTGGGGTCAATGATCCCATCTTCTCCCCCTAACGTGCGAAAGTTTGTGCGCTTGGTTGAGGAAGGAGTGGCCGAATGAAAAAGTCCAGCGTTGCATACCCTTTTGAAGTTCGTCCCCTCTCGAAAGAAGAAGGCGGCGGGTACAGTATTTACTTTCCAGATCTTCCCGGTTGCTGGTCCGATGGAGCCACACCGGAGGATGCAATCCAGAACGGCCGGGACGCGCTGCAGTCGTGGCTGGCTGTTGCGCAAGAGTTTGGCGATGGCATTCCGATGCCGTTTTCCGCGGTCAGCGGGCGTTTCGTGCAAAGGGTGCCGCGTTCGCTCCATGCGCGGTTGATCGCCCGCGCGAAGGCGGAGGGCGTTTCGCTCAACACCCTGGTGGTATCGCTCGTGTCTCAGGGAATTGGAAAACAACAAGTAGCCAAGCGTGCAAATCATCGTATAACCACACATGCAACCCGAACCCGCGCTAAGACGGCGCGCACCGGTTAACGCGACGTTAAGGCTCTCTAGCGTGACTCCTCCCCGCAACATTGTCCGCGTCGACCACGAGGGAAGCCACACCCATGCCTGGCGAGTCACGCTGCAACGGTGGAATGGGATTACCGTCAAAACATTCTCCGACACGGTTCATGGTGGAAAGCGCAAAGCATTGACGGCTGCGCGTGAATATCGAAACGGGCTTCTCCTTCAGCACTCACCGTTTAAACATCACGTCTGGGTCCGCACCCGCCTTCGCAAGAACAATACATCGGGTATTCCTGGTGTCGGCCGTTATGAAGTGGTTGCCAATCCTAATACCGGGCGCCGTCAAATATTCTGGCTTGCCTCCTGGGCCAATGAGAGTGGTGTCAGACATCAGCGTAAGTTCTTCATTTCGAGCCACGGAGAAAGACAGGCTAAACGTCTTGCCATAACCGAGCGTAGACGGCAACTGAACCGTGTATGTGCGGTCAAGTGTGCTCAGCCATGAGGGCTAGCCCTTGTACGGTGGGTGGGGTAGATGTCCCCATCTCTTTCCTCGGATGGAACATCCTCGCGCGTTGGAGCATGTCGTGGCATAGGGGGCCGGCATCGCCTTCCATTCATCTTCCCTATCCTTTAATATAGCCCTCAGATTTCTATCTTCTTGAGGCTATTCCTGATGCGGGCGAAAACGAGTTTTTCCTGCCAAGCTTGCGGCCACCAGTCGCCACGATGGCTGGGCCGCTGCCCTGATTGCAGCGGCTGGAACACCATGAAAGAGGAACGGCAGGCGCCGACCGGCAAGGGGCGGCCTGCTGCGATGAAGATGGCGCAGGCCAAGGCGACGCCGATTGCTGAGATCGAAGTGGTCGGTGAAGACCGGCGGTTGACGCAGATCGGCGAATTCGACCGGGTGTTGGGTGGAGGAGTCATCCCAGGCTCGGTGATCCTGATCGGCGGCGATCCGGGGATTGGGAAGACGACTTTATTGCTCCAAGCGCTTCCACGCCTCTCTTCGAAGAAAGAGCCGGTGCTGTATGTTTCCGGAGAGGAATCTCCGAGGCAGATCAAGATGCGGGGCCAGCGGCTTGGTATTGAGCATCCGAATCTGTTGATCCTGGCGGAGACCTCCCTCGAACAAATCTTGAAAGCGGCACAGGAGATTCAGCCGGCCGCGATGGTTGTCGATTCAATCCAAACGGTCTACACCGAACAGATTACGTCCGCGCCCGGCAGCATCAGCCAGGTGCAGGAGGTGGCGGGCCAATTAATGTGGTACGCGAAACGCAGCAGCGTGCCGGTCTTCATTATCGGTCATGTCACCAAAGAAGGCGCGATCGCAGGGCCGAGACTGTTGGAGCATATTGTCGATACGGTGCTCTATTTCGAGGGGGACAAGGGCCACAGCTTTCGTATCCTCCGCGCGGTGAAGAATCATTTTGGCTCGACCAACGAAATCGGCGTGTTCGAAATGAAAGACTCAGGTTTGGAGGAAGTGAGTAATCCCTCCGAGTTGTTCTTGGCGGAACGGTCTCAGCGCACGACAGGATCGGTGGTGGTATCCAGCCTCGAAGGATCGCGGCCAATTCTGGTCGAACTGCAAGCGTTAGTGTCGTCCACAAGTTATGCGATGCCGAAGCGGATGGCGAACGGGGTGGAGCAGAATCGGGTGTCGCTCCTGCTCGCGGTCATGGAAAAGCGGCTGGGTATGCACCTGTCCGGACAAGACGTCTATGTGAACGTCGTCGGCGGGATGCATATCGACGAGCCGGCCATCGATTTGGGTATCGTGGCGGCGGTGACATCGAGTTTGCGCGAGGTTGCGATTGAACCGGGTCTGTTGGTGTTGGGCGAGGTGGGGCTCGGCGGTGAAGTACGGGCCATCAGTCAGGCAGAGATGAGGATTCGTGAAGCGGCAAAGATGGGATTCAAACGCTGTCTGTTGCCGGAAAGGAACTTGGCCAAGCTCGACCCCATCGACGGGATTGAATTGATCGGGATTAGGGAAGTAGGAGAGGCATTGGATGTGGTTCTGGCATAGCAGGATGCTGAAAAAGGGGTGGGGTAGCTGGGACGATCCCCGTGCTCGCGCAACGCGCGGCCTCAGAAGGCCCTCGTTGGACGCGCGCAGTTGGGATCATCCCAGCCACCCCTTTAAAAGTGATAGTTCACTGCGGCCTTGCCCGCGGAACGGCGCGTCTTGGCGCGCCGGGGTGGGGCGGGTGAGAAGTCTGAACTTTTTGAGCATCCTGCAGGATCGTGTCCTCATGCTTGAGATATTGCGCGCAGTGGAGGCTTGTCCACCTGTCTCTTCCGCTGTGGTAGAGGGGGGGAGAAGAGGGAAAGTCAGGAGTACAAAGGTAAAAGCTGGAGAGGTCGGAATTTTGGCCTTTTGTCTTTGTATTGTTGCCATGGCCACCTTATCCGGTTGTGCGCTGTTTGCGCCGCGGGAGGAAGTCCAGCTCAAGAAGGCGACGGCGGAGGAGCTGACGGCGTTGCTGAGTCAGCAGAAAGCGGCGATCCGGACAATGAAAGGTCTTTTCAGCGCGAAGGTGCGGGGAGGGATCATTCCTATCGCGTCACGGGTGGAGGGATCATTGTACTATCGTCGTCCGAACGCCATGCGCCTGCGCGGGTTTACTGCGGTCGGCGGCGAACTCTTTGAATTTGTGCAGGCAGAGGACCAGTTCAGGCTGCGATTGCCGACGATGGGCCGTGTCCTGTCCGGCAGTCCGTCCGACATGAGCGAGATGGGAAAGCTCGCTCGGCCGTTTCAATTGAGTGTATGGGCGATGGGGGGTGTGCTGGGCACAGGCGCCATTGCGAAAAATGAGACGGTCGCCCTCTCGGAAGAGGAAGATCGCTACCGGCTGGATGTTTTTGGGCCGTCTTCCAACGGGGCGCAGCTCATGCGACGGCGGTTGTGGTTTGAGCGGCAGACATTGCATGTCGTTCAGGAGGATCGGCTCACAGAATCCGGTGCGGTGGAAGCGACTATTCAGTACGAGGACTTTCGGCCGATCGGTGAGGTGGAGACTGTCTCAAGCGCCGGTGATAAGCAGTTGGTGAGGCCGTTTAAGATCTTGTTGGAAGATGGAAAGGGGCAGGGGAGCGTGCAGGTGACGTTTCACGAAATGATTCCGAATATTCCGTTGAGCGCTGCCGACCTTGGCCAGACCTAGCAGGATGCTGAAAAAGGGGTGGGGTAGCTGGGACGATCCCCGTGCTCGCGCAACGCGCGGCCTCAGAAGGCCCTCGTTGGACGCGCGCAGTTGGGATCATCCCAGCCACCCCTTTAAAAGTGATAGTTCACTGCGGGCTTGCTGGACGAACTTTTTGAGCATCCTGCGGGACTGTTCTCCTGTTGTGCAGTATGTGCAGATCATTGAAGCTCCGGTGCGCCAACATTGTTTTTCCGTAGCCTGGTTGCAACGATGAAAGTATTGGCGGTGGAGACGGCCACTTCGTGGCAGAGTGTGGCGATCCTTGATGGGGGGCGCGTGCTCGCCCGGCACGACCAGGATGCGGCAGGATCGCATGCCAAGTTGTTGCTGCCGACGATCGATCGGTTATTTCGTGAGACGGGCCTGACGCTCAAGCAGCTGGATGGTCTGGTGGTGTCGATCGGTCCCGGGTCATTCACGGGACTGCGCGTCGGGCTGGCCACGCTCCTCGGATTCAGGACGATCAGTCAACTCCCCTTGGCGGTGGTGCCGACCCTGGAAGGGATGGCCTGGAATCTGAGAGGAACTTCGGATCTGCTCTGCCCCATTCTCAATAGCCGGCGCGGGGAACTCTACTGGGCGCTGTTTCGCTGGACCGGCGATGATCGGCTGGAGCGAGTCGTATTGGAACAGGTGGGCACGCCCATTATGCTGGGGAACAGTCTCACAGAGTCGGTCCTCGTATTCGGCGAAGGCTGGACGGTCGAGGCCTCGGCCATCCGTGCGTCGACCCCCTCTACCCTCACGATGACTGAGGCCTCAGGCGTTGCCATGAAGCCCTCGGCTGTCTCTATCGGGCTGGCTGGGATTGAGCGGCTCCGGCGAGGTGAGTATGCAGAAACCGGCATTAGTCCGCTGTATGTGCAACGTACTGCTGCAGAATTGAAGTACGAAGAGTCTGGCGGTCTATCTCCTGTGGCTCTACGGCAGGAACGGATCGCAAGAAAAATGAAGGTACGGCTGGGTGCTCAAAAGAGCCGCCCAGTGAGCCGTAAGACGTGAATCGTTAAACGTTAAACGTAGAAGATTTCAGACCATAACCACTCGATAGTTCTACGTTTTACGCGTCGTTTTCACTGTTTGTGAGATCAACTGTTCATCGTGTTGCATCGGAGGGACCGGCTGTGGGCAATTGGGTGATCGAGCCTGCGACCGTCGAGGCGCTGCCGGATATTTTGAAGATTGAAGAAGCTTGCTTCTCGGCCCCCTGGACGCGCAGAATGTTGGAGGCGGAACTGAGCGGCAATCCCTTTGCAAATTTTCTAGTGGCAAAGCAGATACCGCCGGGCGAAATTGGTTCCTTCTCGATTATCGGGTATCTCTGTTTCTGGGTCGTCTTCGAGGAAGTACGGCTGATGAACCTGGCGGTCATCGAGTCGATGCAGCACAAGGGTATCGCCAGGGCCTTGGTCACACAGGCTCTGGAGGTGGGGATGGCACAGGCAGCGATGCGCGCCGTTCTTGAGGTGCGGGCGTCGAACCATGCCGCTCATGCACTCTACCGAAGTCTTGGGTTTTGCGACGTGACGACCCGACCGATGTACTATACCAACCCCATTGAAGATGCATTGTTGATGGAACTGGACCCGATTGTGTCCGGGTCGGCTCCATTGACGCGCGAAGTCAGTCACGAGGGAGGACGTATCAGGCCGCTGCAATAATCTCATAGCCGGGAGGTGCGACATGCTGACAGACAGTATGATGGCGATGATTGCGGAACAACTGCGTCAATCCAGTCACGAATTCCGTGTACTGGAAGAAGCTCATCACCGGCTGGACTTGGAATTGCTCCAATTGCAGAAGCGCCATGTGCTGACTCCGGCCGAAGAGCTGGCCATGAAGGATTTGCACAAAGAGAAGTTGGTGAAGAAAGACAAGATGGCCGAGTTGATTCGTGTTTGGCGAGACCACGAGTTGCAGGCCGCTCCACAGTGAGAGGCCTCGTCATGGGGCTGGTGTCCACCAGTAACCGGGACCAGAGTCATGGCACAAATTCTCAATCCCCTTGCCGCACATATCCAGACCGTCAAGAAGCGTCTGATCATCATCGGGGCCACAATTCTGGTGGCCCTGATGGTGTCGTTTACCTTTGCCGGCGAAATGGTCGCATGGTTGAATCGTCCGTTTCCCAACCAGTTGGTGTTCTACGGACCGACGGAAGCCTTGTTCGCCTCGATCAAAGTGTCCTTTCTTGCGGCGATCCTGGCGAGTCTGCCGGTCATCTTCTATCAGTGTTGGAAGTTTATTGAACCAGCGCTACTCCCCAAGGAGCAACGGTGGGGCATTCCGCTGTTTGCATTGGCGGGGGCGCTCTTCGCCTTCGGGTTGATCTTTTGCAACCTCGTGATTCTCCCGCTGGTCATTAATTTCTTCGTCAGCTTCGGGATGGATCATGACATCACTCCGGAATTGAGCGTCGGCACCTACATCGATTTCAACGTCAAATTTCTCCTGATATTCGGCTGCGCGTTCGAATTGCCGCTGGTACTCACTATCCTGGCGCGGGTTGGTGTCGTTTCGGCCCAGCAGTTATCGAGGTATCGGAAACACGCGATCGTGGCTTCGTTGATTCTGTCAGCCGTCGTCACGCCGGACGCAACCCTCTTTACAATGCTCTTGATGGCCGTACCCTTGATGGTGTTGTATGAGATTGGAATTCTTGGCGCACGTATCTTTGGACGGGCAGGCCCGACTGAAATTAACTTGCCGCTTGATCCGGATTTGCCGATTGGGCCGGCCGGGCAGCGGGTCCGATAGGGGTAAGGGGGTAGCAGATAATAGATGACAGCGCTGGCTCGGATGATAGTAATAGTCCTTGGACTAAGCCTATGGAGTGCAGGTGGGATGTTAGGGGCTGCCACTCAGGCGCCCTCGCCGGTTCCCCCATCGCCGCAGCAAGCTCCAAGTCATGGGGACCAGCCTCAATACGGCTCCTTCGGTCAGCAGGCCGCGAGCATTCAGGCGCTCACGTCTGTCGGGAGCGACCTGATCTATGCCGGTTCCTTCGGTCTTGGTCTGTTTCGCAGTGAGGATCGCGGCGTCAACTGGGCAAAGTCGGGCCAGGGTGTGACCGATCCGTTTATTCTGACTCTCACCACGGGGAAAGACGGCGCAATCTATGCCGGAACTTTCCGTGGCGGGGTTTTTCGTTCCCGCGATCGAGGGAAGAGCTGGCAGGCGATCAATAGCGGACTCAAGCGCCTGGAAATCAAAGCTCTTCTTGCCGTGAGTAATGGGGTGTACGCGGGCACGAGCGACGGGGTCTATCGACTCGCTGCCGACCGCTGGTCGGTCGTGACCACCGGCTTGGACGACATCCTCGTCCATGCATTGGCTCTCTCATCCGACGGGACACTGTTCGCCGGCACTTCCGGGAAAGGGATCCTGCGATTTAAGGCTCAATCGACCGGGTGGGTGCGTCAGCAGCATGGGCTCAAAGATCATGAAGGCATGACGGAAAGCTTTATTCGTGTATTGACGATCGATCCGGAGGGTGGCATCTATGCCGGCACGTTCGATGGAGGTGTTTTTTCCAGTGGTGATGGAGGAACAACCTGGCGGCCTATCAGCCGGGCGCTCCCGAACGATTCGATTCGCGGGATTCTGTTCAACAGCCGGGGGCTTTTTGTGGCGACGGGACATGGCATTTTCAAAACGACCGACAAAGGAAGGCAATGGCTTCCGCTCAACAATGGGTTGACGAGCATGGCTATCCAAGTCTTGATCGAGTCCGGCGCCGGAGTGCTCTATGCCGGCACAAGCGACGGGGCATTCCGAAGCGACGACGACGGGCGGACGTGGAATCCTATCAATCAGGGTCTTGAAGGGGGGCAGGCTCCGGCGCCCTTCAATTTTCGTTAACCAAGAAAGGGTAGAGACGATGGCAGAGCCGACAGAAAAAACACGAGCCACCATTTCCATCAGCAACAAGGGAAGTCAGGTGGGCGAGATTGTCCTGAGATTTTTTCACGATGTGGCGCCGGGGCATGTAAAGAACTTCACAAAGTTGGCCCAGGAAGGTTTCTATAACGGCACGACATTTCATCGAGTCATTCCCGGCTTCATGATCCAGGGTGGCGACCCCAACAGCAAGAATTCTGACCGCGCATCGCACGGCATGGGGGGGCCTGGGCACAAGGTGAAGGCCGAGTTCAACAGCAAGCCGCACAAGCGCGGGGTGGTCTCTATGGCGCGTTCGAACGATCCGGACAGCGCCGGCTCGCAGTTTTTCATCTGCGTTGGAGACGCAAATTTTCTCGATTGGCAGTACACGGCGTTCGGTGAAGTCGTCAGCGGAATGGAAGTGGCGGACAAGGTGGTCGGCATGAAGCGCGACGGCCGGGACAACCCCCTCGAACGAGTCGAGATGACGGTCACGATCACCGACTAGCGTGAGGGGTTAGGGGTAAGGCGTGAGGGGTTTAGACCAAAGAAAATATAGACTGCGCGATTCAATGTGGAAAGCGTTCGGGGCGATCGCCTCACGCCTCACCCCTTACGCCTTACTGTTTTGCGCAGGATGCGCCATTCCTGTCGTGCCCTATCGTGCGGTCTATGAAGATCCGGTGAATTATGTTCGCCTGGAAGTCGATGATGCCGTCCTGCCGGAGTGGCCTCCCAGCGCGCATGCGCATCCGCAGGCAATGGGCGCCGAGGATGTTGCTCGCATCCTCGGAGGCATCTCGGTCAAAGAGCATCGGATCTGGCTACAGAAATGGCTGCAGGGCGAAGCGCCGCTGATGCCGGCGTTTCGTCCTGAAGAGCTCACCCTCTTGTCTCGGCAGATTGCGGAGGCCTTTGCCGCAGCTAAGCCGGATGAACGCGTGACGTTTTATCTGAGTCAACCGCAAACGTCCGTCAAGCGAGTCATCACCACGGGCGGATTATATGTCCACGGCACTGAGTTGCATTTCATTTTGGGGAATTGGCAGATTGTCTATGGCATTCCGACCTATGGGATGATCTACGATCGGCGCTATCCCATGCGACCGACGGCCGCCAAAGGATTCGACTTGTTCTTCGAGCCAGAAGTAGCGACCATCGCACAACAGCACAGCCTCTGGGATACGTTGTTGGCCAATACGAATGACGAACTCGTGATCGATCTGACGAAAACCTCCCCGGGTTCTCTCACGTCTCAAGCAGGACGTTAAAAAAGTCCTCCAACGCAAGAAGAACGTTATTTGGTTTGTCTTGTTTGTTTGGTTAAACGAAACAAACCAAATAAACCAGATGAACCAAATCAACTAAACAAACCAGTTTGAGCGTCCTGCCCGTCGCTCGTATCGTGACGTGTTCCTCATTCGGCTGAATGTTGAGCGAGGGAAGCAGAGAATTCCCTGTCAAGACACAGACTTAGTAGATTTCATGCAGGTGATTGGGTAAGATGCGATATCAGTAGAAATGATGCAGTTACCCACCAAGGATGATCGATCCAGGGAGGAGGAGTGGTTCGAACTCGTGTTGTTGTTGCCCTGATTGTTGTTCTGCTGATCGGCGGTGGCGGTGTCTTTACGTTCTTGTCCTACCTGACCGACGACGAGTACATCAAAGATTTTTTCCTCCAGCAGCTGGAGCAGAGTATCGGACGCAAAATCGACGTCCATCGCATCAAGCTGGTCCTTAGCGACTTCCCGCGTCTTCGATTGGAATTAACGCAGGTCACGGTTCACGATCGGAATTCCGATGACGTCCTGTTATCGGCTAAGAAGCTGGATTTGGTTTTGCGGTTTCTCCCGCTGTTGCGCAAGCAGGTGGTGGGGAAGCGGTTGCTCATCGAAGAACCGACGTTAACGCTTCGGCGCGATCGCAGCGGGCACTGGAACCTCCTCGATCAGGTTGTCCAGGGGGGGGCGGCCGATCAGGACGCTATGCAGACGCTCAGCCGGATTTTCCGTATCCGGGAAGCGACGCTGGTGAAGGGGAAGTTGCTTATCATCGACGATGCACGTCCAGACGGGACACGATCGATGACACTGGAGTCGGTGGAGGCGTCGCTGGTCATCAGAGCGGAGCGGGGACAGGCGGATTTACACGTGTCTTCCGGTTATGCGGACGGCAAGAGCCTGTCCGGCTTCTCTCTAGGAGGGACGATCAGCAGCGCCCAACGGCAGACGATAGCGCTCAGCGATTCCTCTGCTCGGCAAACCATACTCCAATTCGAAGGTACCATCGAAGCTGCCAATCTGAATCTTCGAGAGATGGCGGATTTCTTCGGGCCGCATCCGGCTCCGCAGCACTTGCAGGGCGCCGTCAATATGAATAGTCATGTTCGGGTTGTGCCTGGTGTCGCAGGCTATGATGTGGTCTTGTCCGGTTTATCTGCAAACCTCGAACAACTGAAGCTTACAGGCCAAGCGAGCCTCTCCGGTCTGCTGACGCCTCAACCCACATTTGAGCTGACCTTTTCGACAGCTCCGATCCAGTTGAGCCGGTTGCTTGAGACCGTGGCGGCCGAGTGGGTGCATCCGCAGTTGCCGGCGATCATCCAGAATCGGGAGATCGACGGGATATTGGAGGTGGTCTCGGCGACTGTTACAGGATCGTCGGTGGCAGGGCCGCAGCTGTCGTTGACAGGAGAATTTCGTGTGAAACAGGGACAAGCCTTGATCGGAAGCGATCATATCCCTGCCAAGGATTTAGCTGCGGTGGTGTTGCTCGAAACCGGACGTCTCCGGGTGTCGAATTTGAGCGGACTCTATGGCACGATCCACATGAATGAGAGCAAGGCGCTCGTCTCATTTTTAGAGGCTGGCCCCTGGCTTGAAATGGACATTACCGGGGAGATGGCTGCCGCAGACCTGTTGCAGTTTCTTGCGAAGACGGTCAATTCAGAACAGCTGTCGCGTGTGTTGGCTGACTCGCGTGAGGTCGAAGGCAATGCCGTTCCCACGTTTCGCATGGTCGGCCCGCTCAATCAACCGGGAGGCGTCACGTTTGCCGGGGGGGAAGTGACCGTTCAGCGTGTCAGTCTGACCAATCCATTGCTGCCCGAACGGGTGACGGCGCTGCAGGGCCGGTTCGTGTTATCTGAGGGCGGAACCCTGTTCGATCAGGTAACCGGCCATTTAGGAGATCTGGCTCTGCAGTTCAGTGGGGGTATTACTGGGGGCAGTAGCAGCGCGTTTCAGGATTTCCTGATTCGAGTCAATGGCGATGCGGGCCATATGGCGAAGTTATTGCCCGCGAACGCTATTCCAGCCGGGATGATCGATGGCTTGGTCAATGGCGCGGTGGTATTGACCGGGCCGACGGTGTCGCCGCACATACGGGGTGAGGTCGTCCTGACCGAGTCGAAAGTGACGTTGCCCGATCTGGTCGAAAAACCGATCGGAGCCCAAGCGACCTTGGAATTCGAAGGCATGATTCCACGGGCCTCCGGCGTCTTGCTCGATCGGCTTGAGTTGAGCGTGCCTCCGATTCGGCTTCCGATCAAAGGCAAGATTCAGCTGGGTGAACGGTTCTCCATCGATGCGGCACTTTCAACCGGCACGTTGTCATTGTCCCGCGTCCCCGAATGGATTGCGAAGGGAGGGTTTGAGGCTGGGAATATTGAATTGTCGCTCGACATGAAGGGGAAGGGTCTCGACTGGAAAACCTGGAAGACTACCGGGTGGCTCGCCTTGACCAATGGTCTGATGAACGCCAAGGGAACCGAGGGCCCAATCCAGGATTTGTATCTGCGGGTCCGGTTCGTGAAGAATGGCGCGGAGATCAAGCGGTTGTCGTTTCGCTTGCTCGATAGCGATGTTGCGCTGGAAGGGTCGATCCGCAACTGGGTGGGGAAACCCATGATTACCGCCAAGATCGAGGCCAATCAGATGGATCTCGATCTCCTTATTCCGAAAGGCCCACGGTCGCCGATCCGAGAGTTTCTGGAAGCCCTTGCAGCCACCAGCAAGGTCCAGGCCACCGCGTCGATAGCACGGGGCCATTATAAGCATCTCAAATTTGGGAGTCTCTCCGCCCGGATCACCATTCAAGACGGCGTGCTCGATCTGGATCGTCTGTCCGGGCAATCATCCAACGGAGACGTCGCCGGACGTATCGTGGTGCAACTGCCGCAGAAGAAGCCTGCCGACGCTGAGCTCTCGGTTCGGGCGACGGGCTTGTTGGTGGAAGATGTGTTGAAACTATTTGGCCCGAAAGCCGGTGTTATCACAGGTGAAGCTCGAGTGACGGGAACGATTCGCGGCAACGGGAAGAATCCACATGGGCTGTCTCCGACATTGGACGGCAAGGTGGACGTCCTGCTTGAAAATGGTCGCATCTTCAAGTCCGAGGAACGGGCGGTCTGGAAAATCATCAGTATCTTGAATCTTCCGGCCGTGCTCCAAGGGAAAGTAGATTTGGAGAAAGACGGGTTGCCCTATAACAAGATTTCAGCGAAGGTTCTCGTGCGGAACGGGCTCTTCGAGACCGAGAACCTGATCATCGATAGCCCAATCGTCAAGATTACGGCTGCCGGAAGCTACGATATGCCGACGGATCAAGTCGACATGGTCTGGGCCGTCAGCCCGTTCGGATCCTATTCGCAATTCCTGAAAACGATACCGCTCTTCGGGCGGTTGTTTGCCGGTGATCGCAAAGGCATTGCCACTGCGCTGTTTTCCGTCAAAGGGTCAATCGAGGATCCGGAGGTGACGTACCTGCCCATGAAGTCGTTTGCCACCGGCGTAACGGGTTTGGCGCAACTGGCCTTCGATATTTTGAAGAATACGCTCATGTTGCCGATCGATCTCATGACGCCTGACGAGGAGAAGGCCGATGACAAGGGCACCCTACCAACGCCTGAGCCTGTTCCATCCGCGCCTTGACCGACTTTCCCTCCCGTGCTAGATTCCGGCCAACATTTATCATGGCCTCATCCATTTCGCACTCTCAACGCGCCACGGTCTTTATCGCTGCCAGCGAGACGGACGCCAATCTCTATTACGCGACGAAGTTTATTGCGCCGGACCCCTTTATCTATTTGGAAATTAAAGGGGAGCGAATTCTGGTGATGAGCGATCTCGAAATGGATCGGGCAAAGAGCCAATCGTCCGTCGATCGGGTGCTGTCGTATTCGGAGGTGGAAGGACGAGCCAAGACACAAGGCATTGCCGAGCCCGGTACGGTTGAGGTGGTCCATATTCTGCTGCGAGAAGCCGGCATCACGCAGATCCTGGTCCCCGCAAACTTTCCTTTCGGCCATGCCCTTAAATTCCAGTCCTTGGGGTATCAGCTCTTTCCGAAGCGGGATCCGTTCTACGAACAGCGCGTCGTGAAGACCGCCGAGGAAATCGGCTATATCGAAGCAGCCCAGCGAGCGACCGAACAGGCTGTTGCGGATGCCTTCGATCTGCTGCGTCAGGCTTCAATCAACAAGGACCAATTGTGGTTCGAAGGAATACCTTTGACGTCTGAGCGGGTGAAGAAGCTGATCAATGTGACCTTGATGGAGTGTGACTGTGTCGCTCAACATACCATCGTCGCCGGGGGAGAGCAGGCCTGCGATCCGCATAACGAAGGCAGCGGGCCATTGCCGGCTCACCGCAGTATCATTTTCGATGTATTCCCACGTTCAGCCACCAACCGGTATTTTGCCGATATGTCCAGAACCGTAGTGCGAGGGACTCCGAGTCCCGAGCTGAAGCGGCTCTATAAGACGGTCTTAGCTGCCCAAGAAGAGGCCATAACGAAAGTCAAAGACGGGGCGGACGGGAAGAGGATTCATCAAGGGATCTTGGCCAGATTTGAGAAGGCCGGGTATCAAACAGGGCTGGTGAACGGGCGCATGCAGGGCTACTTTCACGGCACCGGCCACGGGGTTGGACTCGATATCCATGAAATGCCGCGTATCAGCCGCACCGGGTCTCTGCTCCAAGAGGGCCACGTCGTCACCGTCGAACCAGGCCTCTACTACCCCGGCCTGGGCGCCGTCCGTATCGAGGACATGGTGCTCGTCACCAAAGACGGATGCCGCAATCTGACGAACTCTCCAAAGATATTTGAGTTGGGCTGACGTAGGTAAAGGGTGAGGTGTTAGGGGTGAGGGGAAATTGAAAGATATCCCTCTTTCTTGAATGTTTCGTCACCCCACGCGGTACCCCTAACTCCTTACCCCTCACCCCTTACGTTTTACGTCTCACGTCTTACGTTTAACGTCCTCTATGCGCCTGACCTTCACGATTCAACGATTCAACCCCGAAGTCGATTCCACCGCTCATCCTCAAGAGTTTCGGCTCGATGTCGGTCGCGGGATGACCGTCTTGGATGCGTTGATCCGCATCAAGAACGAGTGCGATGGGAGTTTGGCCCTTCGTTACTCCTGTCGCTCAGCAATTTGCGGCTCCTGTGCGATGACGATCAATGGCAGTGAGAAGCTGGCCTGCCGCACCTCTCTCCGCAAAGAACTTGAAC
>JANOOS010000412.1:0-10733 GCA_031421455.1 Nitrospira sp. | reverse complement strand
CGGTCCTGGAATGCCGTCATCCCGGACATGGGGGTCAATTGCAGGGCCATGAAATCGCGAAAGTGGACTGTCGCAAAACGAGCCAGGAGCCGTGCCAAGGTTTCCTGGTGGCAGAGGTGAAAGGGGTAGAACAGGGCGTGGGGTGCTCGGGGTCGATTCATCGACAAAGTTTCATGGTCATGTTAGGGTTTGCGCGTGCGATATCTCTTCACGTCGTGGCTTGATTTCCTGCTCATCTTTGTCCCGGTGACGGTCGCGCTCGAAGTCCTTCGAGCCGATCCACTGCTGGTCTTTGTGTCGGCTGGATTGGCCATTATTCCGCTGGCGGGCCTGTTGGGACGGGCCACAGAGCATTTGACGACCCATGCCGGCGCCGGTATCGGCGCGCTGCTCAATGCCTCGCTCGGCAATGCCGCGGAGCTGATTATCGCATTGGTGGCTCTGCGCGCGGGTCTTCACGATGTCGTCAAGGCCTCTCTCACCGGCTCGATCCTGGGCAATATCCTACTCGTACTCGGTGTCTCCATGTTTGCCGGTGGATTAAAGTTCGAACGACAGAGGTTTAACCAGACCGCTGCCGGAATGGGCGCCAGTCTCCTGCTCCTGGCTGCTGTGGGGCTCATCATTCCCGCGCTCTTCCATGTCACCGCTGCCGATCGTGGCGTCGATGTTGAGCAAAAGTTGAGCCTCACTATCTCATTTGTCTTATTCGCCATCTATGTCGCAAGCCTGTTGTTTACATTGAAGACGCATCGTCATCTGTTTGCCGGAGAGGCCCATAATGCTTCGGATCTCGGAGAGCAACCCTGGACCAAAGGTGCGTCGATCACGGTACTCACGGTGGTGACCTGTCTTGTGGCCTTGATGAGCGAGATGTTGGTAGGGGCGCTGGAGTCGGCTTCGCATCAGCTTGGACTCACGCAACTCTTTGTCGGCGTCGTTCTGGTCGCTCTGATTGGTAATGCGGCTGAACATTCCACGGCGGTCATGGTGGCGTTGAAAAACAAGATGGACCTTGCCTATGGTATTGCGGTCGGGTCCAGCCTGCAGATTGCGTTGCTCGTTGCCCCATTGCTCGTCTTCGCCAGTTATTTCTTCGGAACGCCGTTGGATCTGATCTTCACACCGTTCGAGGTGGCTGCGGTGACGGTCTCGGTCCTGATCGTCGGATTTGTGGCGATGGACGGAGAATCGAACTGGATGGAAGGTGTGATGTTGATCGGGGTCTACCTGATGCTGGCGATCGCCTTTTTCTTTATACCCGCCTAGTCCGAACTCAATGGTCTATGTTTAATGGTGGATGTTCAGTAGTCGCTCATTCAAAATTCAACATTTTATTTCGTGTTGTCAGAACTTGTCCATGTCGATGACTTCTGTGGCCTCCCACAGATTCTTCAGCTCAGCGTCCGCCGATTCCTTCACGCGATCCTCTTCCGTCTCTTCGCCGAACTGAACCGCTTGTGTCGGCACTGGCGGTTTCTGCTCGGACGGGGACGAGTCTGCCTCTGGGGGCGACGGCTGCCTACTTCGCTTCTTGGCCGGGTCCATATTGACAGGCATGGCAGCTCCGAAGTGATGGGTGTTCAGTGTCCACCCGACCGAAGGATAAAGTCAACCGAGCCGCTGGGATCGTTAAACGGAAAGGTTTGTCTGGTTTCTTTGGTTAGTTGGATTCAGCCGTAAAACTAAATAAACCAAATGAACCAAACAAACCAGTTTGCTGTTAGTACAGCTGCCCGGCTATGGTGTCGGCCTGAAGGAGCCCTCGTGCCGATAGTCGGCTGCGCTCACCGTCTACTTCGATCAATTGTTGTGCGAGTAATTCTTCGGTGATTGCCGCATGCCCATAGTTCGCTGCATGCTGATGAAGGTTCTGTGAGGGAATGCCTCGAATGAGGCGTAACCCGAAAATCACGGCGTCACGAAGTTGTTCTTCCTCAGAAAGTCGAGTGCGTGCTTCAATAGGAAGGCGGCTTGCCATGAGCGATCTATCATAGGCCGCGAGGTCGGCGACGTTGCCGAATCTTGTTCCGTCCAGATAGGATTGTGCGCTGGGGCCGAACCCAAGGTATTCGCCGTTGGTCCAATAGAGCAGATTGTGCCGACAAGTATATCCAGGTTTGGCATAGTTCGATACTTCGTACCGCTCATAGCCGGCATCGCCGAGCATCCGTTGGGTTGCCTCATCCATTTCAATTTGAAGACCTTCATCCGGAGCTGGGCTCTGTTGGCGTTGGATGTTGGAAGCGAGCCTCGTATCTTCTTCGACCGTGAGGGCATAGGCGGACAGGTGTGTCGGCTCCAGCGTCAGACAGCGGGCTAATGTCCGTTTCCAGTCCACCAGACTCTGTCCGGGCAGCCCATACATTAAATCAAGGTTGATGTTGGTGAATCTGACAGCTCTGGCCTGAGTCACTGCCGTGACGGTTTCACTCACGGCGCCGGGCCGTCCAATTCTGGCCAGGTCGCCATCTTCCATCGATTCCGCGCCGAAACTCATGCGGGTGACGCCGGCTTGATACAGTTGTGCGAGATCCTGTTCGGAGATCGTGGAGGGGTGTGACTCAACGGTAATTTCACAGTCTGAAGTGAGCGTGAAATGCTTACGAACCTCTGACAGGATTGCGGTGAGCTGAGTTGCGGCGAGCGTCGTCGGTGTGCCGCCACCGAAATAGACAGATTGGATGGGTTGGCTTGCGGTTACGCATTGTTGCCTCGACAATCCAATCTCATGCATGAGGGATCGGACAAAGGTTTCTGCGCGGTTTTCACGATAAATTTGAAGATAGAAGGCACAGAAGTCGCATCGCTGCCGGCAGAAGGGGATGTGGAGGTACAGACCGAGGGGAGGGGGTATCATCACGACAGGCTGAATCCTTGTGGTTTGGAAAAATCCCTGGCGAGGACGATTTCAATTTCATCTGCCGGGGACTTCCCGCGATTGCGTATGTGCGTCTGCCAGGATTTGTGCTGACGCAACGATTCGAACAGCACCTTGAGCAGATCCGGCTTGATCCGCACTTCCCACTCTCGCATCCAGGCCTGGTTGTCTTCTTCACCCTCATAGTCGTCGGGAAACGAGGCCTCCAGGTTGAACTGAAAGGTAAAAGTTTTTTCTTCTTGGTACATATGGCTCCTACCCGATTGCGAAGTGATCGGCCCGCTCTTATAATGTCTTCCTGAACAAGGAGAACGATCCATGCCTATCTTCGAATATGTCTGCGGCGAATGCAATCATCGATTCGAGCTGTTGGTGTATGGCTCAACAGAAGCTGCCTGTCCAAAGTGCAAGACTACGAAGTTGGAGAAACAAATCTCTTCGTTCGGAGTCGGCGGCACAGATGGCTGGGTGTTGCCGGGTAGTGGTGGAGGCGCCTGCGGAAGTTGCGGTGACCCGCGCGGTCCCGGTTCCTGTTCCACGAATTGAATATGGAGTCAGGCGACCAGGCTCTGCAGCGTGCCATTGCCACCATCTCTCAGTCCGACCCGCTCGTCAAATTGCTCAATCAAGTAATGCTTGGCCGGATGAAGCCTACCGATGCCGGGCTGCGCGCCGTGACCGATTCCTGGTTGGATACCTATAGAAAAACTATTGAGTCCGGTGGGTTCACCAGGCAGGCCTTGCGTCGCATTGATCCATGCCCTCGTCTTGTATTGCTGATCGAATGTGGAATGTTGACTGGTGAGCAGCAGACGGTCACTGCTCTCCGCCAGAGCTTTGAACGGGCCGTCGCCAACGCAACGGAGTGATCTCACCCCATCAGGATGCTGAAAAAGTCCGCCAGCGGCGTTCTCGCATCGCTCAGAGACTCAACGAGAGTTCCCCGGAAATCGGAAGCACTGGAGGGGCTCTTCCGTTCGCCAAGACCTATTGTAAGGGCGAACGGCCCCACGAAGTGAGGTCCGTACCTCCTCGCCTCTTCGCTCGCTGCGGCCTTGCCTGCGGAGCGGCGCGTCTTGGCGCGCCGGGGTTGGGAGGGTGAGAACCGCGGCCTTTTTGAGCATCCTGAGCCATTGATGCCGTCGTCGTCATTCTATGATATTACAAATGTTTTTACGTATGAACCAAGCTTTTCCGCAGTCTGCTATGAGGGTTCTCTGGGTCATCACGGTCTTGTTCCTGGCCGTCGGATCGGCTGGGGAAGGGTGGGCTGAAGACTCGCTGGGTACGAGACCGCTCCTGATGATCGCGCGCAAGGATCTTTCTACGGCCCTGCCTCCGGACTGCCATATCCTGACCGATCCTCACTCCATTGAGCAGCTTCTTGACACACTGGATGGAAATCCTCCTGACTGGGGCCTGGTCTATGGTCATGGACATCACGATTCTGGCCTCGATGAACGGTTATTCACCCTGAACCGAGAACGGGATGCGAAGCGTGCGGGGAAGAAAGCGCTTCAGTGGACTGTGGTCTTTCTCTGGTCTGGAGAACTGTCTCGCTATGAGCCAACGGCGGGCGGGTTTAGTATCGCCATAGGACCGATCTTCACAGCCACCAGATGGGGCATGGTCCGATTCAAAGCCGAGGATATGCCGGGCAATCTGATAGTGATTCCCCCTCCCAGCCAGCGTGAAGCGCTCCGACGCAAACTCAATAACGGTGAGAAGATTGAAGTCGATGTCGCCATGACCGGCAGGCTTATTCCAGAAGAATCCATCGTCTATGATTTTTCGCACGACCAGGAGGGGCTCGGTATCATCATGCCGGTTGTGCGAATCGAGCGGATCGATTATCTCGCCCACAGTATTTATGCCGGTTCGTCACGAAAGCGCTGAGCCGCGCCGTGAGAGCGCCGACGAAGGTTCTCTATGTTCGCTCAGAAGAGCAAGGTAGGGGTTCTGAACGATTGAAGTGCGCCATAGCGCCGAAGTTCGAACAGACCGGATGGGCAGTGCCTGCATTGGTGCCGGCCCGCACAATCTTCGTCGTATTGAAGCCTGCCTCGGCGGCTGCATCTAATTCCGCCTCGATGTCCGACAGAAAGAGAATGTCTTTGGAGGAGAGGGTGAGTATCTGGCCAATGCGCCGGTAGGAAGCCGACTCGGTTTTTGTTCCTATGCTCGTATCGAAGAAGTTGGAAAACAGAGCTGTGAGATTGCCGTCGGTTGTATGTTCGACGAGTAGACGTTGCGCCTGTTCCGATCCCGAAGAATAGAGGGCTAGCCGGAGGCCGTTTCTCCGCCAACGGTTGAGCGCAGGAACCACATCTTCATACAGACCGGGAGTAAAGGCGCCTGCTCGGTAGCCTTCATGCCAGATCATGCCTTGAATGGCCTTCAACCCCGGGTGTTTGCGGTCCTCTTCGATCCATTGACAGAGGATACCGGGGAGCTCTTCATAAGAGGGCCGTCGTCCAAGCTCCTGCATCACGGTATCCTGACAGGCTTCCGCCCATTGGCGAAGGGCCGGCACATCCTGTTGCTCTCGCAGGAAAGCTGCTAATCGCTGCTTTGCATATGGAAAGAGAACCTCGCGGACGAATGCCACGGAGATAATGGTCCCTTCGATATCCATGAGCACGCAGCGAATCATAGTCCGACGTTATCGATAGCGTTGTTCAATGCCGGATTCGGTGTATTGGGGCACCCAGCCGGCCTGGTTGGTGAACACTCTGATCGCGCAGACGTTGGGGTGGTTGCCGAGATCGAACCAATGTTTCGTGTCGGCGGGAACAGAAACCAGGTCACCCTGCTCGCAGAACAAGGCGAATACCTCATCCTCTACGCCTTCCTTATGGAACCAGAACTGTCCTTGCCCCTCGACGAAGTAGCGGATCTCGTCTTCTGAATGGGTGTGCTCCCGTAGAAATTTTTCACGGATGGCGTGGAGATTCGGCGTGTCGGGCGTGACGCGTACGACATCCGAAGTCTGATAACCATGTTTCTCCATGAAGGGCGTGAGCCAGTGATTGCAGGCTGCCAGCACTTGTGTATCGGTCGCGTCGCTCGGAAGGCCGGTGTCTGTCGGCCATCGTTGGTAGAAGATTCCACGCTGGTCGAGAAACAGGCGGATCGCCTGCTCGTCGGCGAGCAGCATGTTCTTGTCAGGCATTCGCAGGGTAGCCATGGTTTCGTACCTCCCGCTCACATTGCAAGAGAAACTCAAACACTTCCAGATGACGTTTCGCCGTTGCGATATCCTTTCCCCATACGTAGAGCCCATGTCCGGCCAAGAGAAACCCATAGCAGGGTTGCGTACGTGGGAGACGGGTCTCGATGTGAGCGGCCAATGCCGGTATGTCTTGCGAGTTTGGAAACACCGGCAGGACAATCTCACTGTCGTGAGTTTCAATCCCGTCGAAGCCTTTGAGCAATTCCCATCCAGAGAGTTTCAGATAACCGCATTCTCCGGCAGATCGGGACAGCACTGCTGCAGCCAACGAATGCGTGTGCAACACGGCGCCCGCCTCCATCGCGTGGTAGAGCATGACGTGCAGGAGTGTTTCTGCAGATGGTTTCAATGTATAGCCGTTCACTGGCAGGCCAATTCGGTCAACGGCAAGAACTTGAGCGGGGTCGAAGCGTTCTTTATCCACTCCTGAACTGGTGATGGCACAAAAGGCCGGCGCCGCATGTTCAGGCAAGCGCACACTGTAATTCGTGCTGGTTGCCGGAGCCCAGCCTTTACGGTAGGCCCATCGCGCGATGTCGGCAAGCTGGTCGGCGAAGACCTTGAAATCCTGAGAGTCGTCCATGGATGTCTATTCTTTCCGTCTGGCGTAGTCGTAATGGTAGCTGTATATGCCTATGGCCGGAGTGCAAAACATACTGGCTGATACGCCAGGTCGAAGCCGCATTAGAATTCATCTTTGGCGCATCGAAAACCGGTACCGCTTGGGCGACTGTCCATCGTGCCCCAGTCTCGATCACTCGCGCGAAGACTGATAGCCGGTTTAAGCCAGGATCCGCCCCGCATCGCTTTAATCGCCCCGCGAGAAGGTCCCTGGGGATCTGAGAGAGGGGCCTCTCTGTAGTAGTTCGGGTTATACCAATCCTGCACCCATTCCGCGACGTTGCCTGCCATGTCGTGCAATCCGTACGGGCTGACGCTTGCGGGAAAACTTCCGACCGGCAGGGTGAGCACGTTGCCTTTGAGCCCTTTTTCTTTTGAAATCTGTGCGCCGTCGCCCTTGATCCAAAAGGCATCCCAGTCTGCTCCGCTCTGAAAGTCGATGGTTCGTCCTGCCCAATAGCTGGCGCTGTTGGCCCTTTTGAAGTCCCACTCATTTCCCCAGGGGTAGCGACGGCCATCGGTGCCGCGTGCGGCCTTTTCCCATTCCGCCTCGGTCGGCAGGCGTTTACCAACCCAGGTACAGTAGGCCACGGCATCGTCCCAACTGACATTGACCACGGGATGGGCGCCGATACCGGAGATTGGCGCATTGTTTTCCCACAATGTGGATGCAGGGGTCGAGTGTGTCGGCGCACGGTGCTTGATTGCTACGACAAACCGCGCATAGGCATCGTTCGTGACCTCGTAGAGGTCGATCCAGAATGGTGCGGTGTAGATGAGGCGTTGAGGTTGTTCGTCGGGAAGGCCATCGCTGCCGGCCGGATTTCCCATCAGGAATTCTCCGGCAGGCACCAGCGCCATGCCGCCCAGAGGGATGGCGCTCATGGCCAACGGCGGATGGTAAATGGTGAGGAGAAGAAGCAAGAGTGAGAGATAAATGAACAAAGCGCTATTTAGGTTTTTTCAAGCCACAGGATTTGGCGATTGCATCGCGATAGGCCTGCCAGAGCGTCAGGCATTTCTTGAGGCAGTTCAAAACAGCCTGTTGTTGGGTACGTGTCGTGGCGTAATTCACCACCATGGCGTAGGCATCATGACGGTGTCCGGCCTCGACCATTTGGTGAGCCCGAATCAGATCCATGGAATCGGGGGGCAGGTTGTGGTGTTTCACGAGTGGGTGGCGTTGGACGATCGCTTCGATTTCTTCGGCGGTCTTTGGCTTGGAGGGGTCAGCGATTTCGGCGCGATCCTTCACGCTGCCTTCTACGAAGATAGTCAGGGCCGCTGCGCCGACGACCCAATCTTGGCTATTCGAGACACGGTCTAGCCAGGCGCGGTAGTGCCGGCTGGCCGGTAAGAAACGCACAGTTTCGAAGTCGCGTGCGGGCAACCCAAGGCCTGCCATCATGGTCAGGAACAATTCCGGATGCGACTTTCCCAGCGAGAGCCCGCCGGTGTCTTCTTCGTAAATATTTTCGGCGAGCATCCGGCGAACCGGAGCCGGGGGATTTTGACCGTAAATGTGGGCTAGGAACACAGGAAAGTCACGCACATATACGCTGTATTCTTGTTGGAAGTGGCGTTTGAGCTGATCGATGGTGACTGTTCCGTCGGCGAATGCCGGCCAGGCCCAGTGATGCTTACGATCCATTATCCGCAAGAGCTCTTCTTGGAATCGACTTTTCGTCAAGGATCGTGTCATGTCTGTTGCCTTCCTGGTGAGTGGCTCGATACAATTCGACTGCGTGGAGGTCTATTCATGAGTCCGATCACGATTCAAAATCCGGAAGACATTCTATCGATGTTGGCCGAGGTCTCGCTTCGAGGGACCGGCTTCGTGACCGACTGTCTTCTCGACTATGTGTTGGAAGAAGGCTTCACTGAACCGATCTTTCTCAATGCCAGCGGAGAAGACCCGGATGCCTATTTTAAAGGGCAATCTCCTGCCTGGGCGATATATCAGATACGAGAATGGAAACGGGTATTGACCGTTTCGGGTGGTCCAGGCAAAGAGCGGCGTGTACAAATCACAGAAACTCCCTAGCCAGAGGATGAGTGTAAAATGGATGAAGAGAAAAAGCAACGAGACGAAGGCGTTCAATCGTTCTTGGCCAGTTTGCGCTTGGAGTGTGCGGTATGCCGATGATCCGTCTCACTGAGCCGCAGAGTATGGGCGAGCTGGCAATGATTACAAGTTTGCTGGAGGGCAGCGGCATCGCCTACATCGTTCAGAACGAACATGTGAGTAGTTTGTATCCCGGACTTCCCATTCTCAACTCGCGCGTCATGGTCGACGAGTGTGACCAGCTCCGTGCGGAAGTGCTGCTAAGCCGACTGCGATTGGCGGTGCGCGATGTTTCGTCGCAGCCGTAGGTAAAGACTAGCAGGCTGCGGAGAAACTATTTTTCACACGAACGAGAGCCCTCTCGCAGGATGCTCAAAAAGGCTGTCCAGCAAGGCCGCAGCGAGTGAAGGGCCGAGGCGTACCCTCTGGGGTACGTTGAGGGTCTGAACGATGCGAGAACGCTGCTGGCAGGCTTTTTGAGCTTCCTGCTACGTTCGGGGTTTTGGGCTGTGCGGATTAGACGGGGACTGAGTGGGAAGCCGTTCCCCTGAGCCTTGGAACCATCCGCCGTTGAGAATGCCTTCTTCAAAGTATAGATAGCGGTGTTTCACCGACGCAGCGCTTTCCCAATCTTCAAATATCCATTCCTCGCGACGGATGCCTTCTTTGGTGAACGTCGTGTTGATGGTTTGCGGCCCTCCCCAGGCTTCTAGCACCTGCTCCTTCGACATCCCGACCATGACGCGATGTTCTGCGATATGTTTTTGAAAATTCGGGTCATTAAGTTGTGCGATGAGTGGCCAGATCACCATGAGAAGAACAAACAGCCCAAGCCCGGCATAGATGATAAGCCGAACCGGGCGTCGGCGGATAAAGGGGATTGGTTCTTCCAGATCGGTTGGAGAGGCATTCATGGATTCATGGATAGCCGTGGTGGTCTGATGCATGATGCGACGCATCGTAGCAACGTGAATTGGAGAGAGTCAAGCCGAGGTGCGTGTTTCTCTATATTAATCAGCGTGATACAGAAAGTAAGCTATACTGGATGAGTACAAATGCTGAGATGTTCAGGAGAAGCTGTGATGATGAATTCCGGATCAAAGCAGGGGAATAATCAGAGGCGCTGGATTCTCGCGGTATGGCTCCTGGCCGTCTGGGGGGGCCTCGTCATGCCGCTGGCTTCAATTGAAGCGTCGGCAACCACCATATATTCCTATATCGATGAGCAAGGCACACCCGTGATGACAGATAATTTCAATGCGATTCCTGAAAAGTACCGTGCAAAGGTCAAAACCACCGAGCAGGCAACAACTGCTTCCCAGAGCACTTCAACTGCCGGCACCATTCATGACGGTGTGTCGAATTTTGGAAGGCAGCTTCGAGGTATGGTTTCCGGAGCTGCCCCCAACATCTCTGGGCTTTCCCCTTCACAGTCTGAGATCCTCACCTACGCTGGTCTTGCGGCGATAGTCCTGCTCGTTGCCATGAACGTGACCAAAGGCCCATTTATCCGCCTTCTGGCTTTGGGGTGTTTGATCATGCTCGGTCTTGGCACGCCAATTTTGATGTACGTGACGAATGATGGTCCGATGGATGTGATGAAGAACAAAGCTTCTCAGGTCGAGAAAAAACACCAAGACCGTATCCAGCAGATTCCGTAACCCGTCTCAGCGATCCTTAACACCAATCATCAATGTTGGCTAGCAGGCTGCAGAAAAGCTATTGTGGCCTGCTAGAACTTTGATGGTTTGCACGTGTGGCACAAGCCCAGTCTGTCTGGTCCATCTGGTTTCTCTGGTCTATCTGGTTAGTTTCGTTCAACCGATCACACGAGACAGACGGAACAGACCGAATAGACCAGACAGACCAAATAACGGTCTTCTTCTGCTGGCGGACTTTTTCAGCATCCTGCTAGTCCGCATACTTGGGGACAG
>JANOOS010000411.1:0-3697 GCA_031421455.1 Nitrospira sp. | reverse complement strand
GACCTGATCCAAAATGCCGTTGACGAACTTCGAAGCTTCATCGTCACCGAAACTTTTTGCCAGCTCGATCGCTTCGTTGACCGTCACCTTGGCAGGCACATCATCCATCCACAGCAGTTCATAGACACCGGCACGCAGGATATTGCGGTCCACAATCGGCATACGACTGACTTTCCAATTGGTGGCGTATTTTCCAATGAGGCCATCCAGCTCCTTCTTCTTTTCCAAGACCCCAGCCACGAGCCGCTCGGCAAAGGCTTTCACCTCATCCGTAGCCTCGTTCTCCTTCCAGAACACTTCCAGCCACAGGCCCGGCCTGCCGTGAATGTCATACTGAAACAGAATCTGGAGCGCGCGCTCCCTGGCATGATGGCGTGATCCCATGGCTAGCGCTTTCGCGGCACCCGTGTCTTATCTGACCTTTCACGCTTCACGCTCGCTGGAGCCTCCTCACCTACTCGTAATTGACGCATAACCGTCGCCATTTCAATCGCGGATTTGGCCGCCTCCCCGCCGCGGTTGAACTTGGCCGGATCAGAACGCTCGATCGCCTGCGCGATCGTATGAGTCGTCAGTACCCCGAAGATGATCGGCACATTGGCATCCAGCGATGCCTGCCCGATCCCTCGACTGACCTCCGCGCTGATGTAATCGAAATGCGGTGTGTCGCCGCGAATGACCGCCCCGAGACAAATCACCGCATCGAACCGCCTCGTCCGCGCCATCGTCCGCGCCACCAAGGGAATCTCGAACGCCCCTGGCACCCGCACCGCTTCGATGTCGTCCGGCTTCACTCCCTGTTTGGTCAGCCCGTCGACGCAGGCACTCAGCAATTTACTCGTCACAAATTTATTGAACCGCGCGACGACAATCCCAAACCGCAACCCCGTCGCATCATAAGAACCTTTTTTCAGTTTCATAAATATGCACTCAAGTCGTAAGGTCTGAACGTCTTCAAGTCATCAAGTCGAAAATCGGAGGGACGAAGCGCTTCCTCTTGGACTTGACGACTTGAAGACTTGATGACCTTCAGACTTTCTTAAGAATATGCCCCATCTTATTCTTTTTCGTGCGCAGATACTTCACGTTCGCCGGACGAGGCTGAATCTCGATCGATACACGCTCCACCACTTTCAATCCATACCCCTCAATGCCGACGATCTTGCGCGGATTGTTCGTAATGAGCCTGATCTGGTGCAGTCCGAGATTCACAAGAATCTGCGCCCCCACACCATAATCGCGCAAGTCCGCCTTGAAGCCCAGCTTCAAATTCGCTTCAACGGTATCGCTCCCCTGATCTTGCAACCCATAGGCTCTGATCTTGTTGAGCAGTCCGATGCCGCGCCCCTCTTGATTGAGGTAGAGCAGGACCCCGCGTCCCTCCTTCTGAATCACCTCCATGGCCTTATGAAGCTGATCTCGACAGTCGCACCGCAACGATCCCAGGGCATCGGCGGTCAAACAGCCCGAGTGCACTCGCACCAGCGTGGGATCGCCCCCCTCGAGGCGCCCTTTCACCAGGGCGATGTGCGTGATGCCATCTAATTCGTTTTCAAACGCCACCGCTTCGAAGTCGCCGAACATCGTGGGCAGCCGCGCACTGGCCATCCGCCGCACAAAGGGCTCGCGTTGCATACGGTACTCGATGAGCGCCTTGATCGTGACCATCGTCAACTTGTGCGCTTTGGCAAACTTCGTCAGCTCCGGCACACGCGCCATGGTGCCGTCTTCGTTCATGATTTCGCAAATCACCCCGGCGGGAGTAAGCCCGGCTAACCGCGCCAGATCGACAGACCCTTCGGTCTGCCCAGCCCGCTTCAACACGCCGCCTTGCTGCGCCTTCAAGGGGAAAACATGGCCGGGGCGCGCCAGGTCTGCAGGCTTGGACTTGGGATCGATCGCCACATGAATCGTCGTGGCCCGGTCTGCCGCAGAGATACCGGTTGTAATGTCTTTCCGCGCATCGATAGATACAGTGAAGGCCGTGCCGAAGGTGGCGGTGTTCTCCACCGCCTGCGGCGGGAGATGGAGTTCTTCGACTCGTTGAGGCGTCAGAGCAAGACAGATCAACCCACGGGCATGCCGGGCCATGAAGTTGACCGCCGAAGGCGTGACATGTTGGGCGGCCATGACAAGATCGCCTTCATTCTCACGGTCTTCGTCATCGACAAGGATGATGAACTTCCCGCCCTTGATATCCCGAATGGCGTCTTCGATGCTGTGAAATGGACTGGCCATAATTTCAATATTAATGGTGAATGGTCAATGTTCGACGAAAGACCAATTTATCATTTACCATCGACCATTTAACATTCTTTTTTCGCCCGACTGTTAATGGGCAACCATTCTTCAGGAGGAGGGCCCTGCCACTGAGACTGGCCGAGTCCGCAATGCGACGATCACCGTTCCCCAAGCACAGACCCCAAATCCTGCGAAGAGCCAGAGACCCAGGTCATAGCTCCCGGTGAACCCCTTCATGGTTACAGCACCGATGGGCAGAAGAAATCCCCCTAAACTGCCGGCGGCACCCACTACACCCGATGCAAGGCCGATATCTTTCGGGAACCGTTCGGCGACCAGTTGGAACACCACACCGTTCCCGAACCCCATCGCACCGATCGCAATCACCATCATCACCACGGCCATGGAGAGCGAGGGACTCGTCACTGCCACGACCGAACCGACGATGACCGGCAACACATAATAGAGGCTGCGGAGGCCGCCCTGCCGATCCGCAATGTAGCCCCCCACTGGGCGAATCAGACTGCCGAAGAGACCGCATAACGCGGCGACGGTCCCAGCCATGATCGCATCCAGCTGATAGAGGTCATGCAATAGCAGCGGCAGCAGACTGCAGAATCCGACAAACCCACCGAATGTGACGGCATACAAGAGACAGAACCAATAGGCAGAGCGGCGACGGATAAATTTCAACGCATTGTGCCACCACTCGGCGCGATGGGACGCCAAACCCGGCTGTTCCCACGGGACGAGAAGAGCGAACAGAACCAACGTGACGCCGACGATGCCGGCCATCACGGCACAAACGTGATGCCAATCCATCACGGCAGCCCAGCGCGGCGCAAGAAACAAGATCAGCACGGTACCCACATTCGCCGATGCGGCCAGACCCAACACGAACCCCTGCGCAGCCGACGGATAGGCTCGCCCGGCAATCGGCAGCGACACGGCGAAACTCGCGCCGGCGACGCCAAGGAGCAGCGCAAAGACTAACGCTTCATGATATCCGGACACGCCCAGCCATCCCCACAGCAAGGCAGCCAATTCCGCAAGAAGAATCACCAGTGCGGTGGGCCGTGCACCTACCCAATCGGCACTCCATCCCGCCAGCATTCTGAGTCCTGCTCCACCGAGCAGAGGCAGTGCCACCAGCCACGCCACTTGCTGATCGCTCAGCTGCAGGTCGCGGGCGAGCGAAATGCTCATGGCGCCGATTAGTAGCCAGACCATGAAGCTGACAGTCAAATGCAACCAGGCTCCGGCCAAAGACGGCCAATGCCCGCTCCGTAGTATTGTCAGAATCGTCATGCCGGTTTTCCGTAACTACCCAGGTGTTCAGGCTGAAGGGGTTCAGACCGAAGGTCGAAGTTCCGAACACTTCAGCCTGAACACCTTCAGCCTATCTACCTGAGTAGTTATTCGCCTCTCGCCAGAACGCTCGCGATTGTAGCAGAAA
>JANOOS010000410.1:0-2458 GCA_031421455.1 Nitrospira sp. | reverse complement strand
CAAATCGCGCACATGATGGTCGTACACAAACGTGATCGTGCCGACCGTCTCTTTATCGTCATCCCATTCCTGCCCGACCAGGTTGTCCCGGATCAAATCTCGTAGCGCCTCAGAGCGGTTGGTATATTTTCGCTTCTTGATATGCAGATCGAAATCATCGAGCAGATGATGGTCCAACGACACTCCGAACCGAATAAGCTTCTTCATTGTCAGCCTCTCAAGTAGCACGTTTATATGAAACGTAGCACCAAGAAAGGCGCAAATCAATAGTCGCCACAATCAACAGGGAGCACAGCTGACTGGTGTTTATGCTTTCAACAGGCGGGGGCTAACTCGGACAGCGGACAACAATCGAGGGTTTAAATTTTCCTCGCCTTCCCAAGAGGGGGAAGCCAAGCTCGCTCGTTTTTTCCCTGGGAAGGGTACCCACGTTGGTCTAAGTGCGCCCGTCGAACGAGGTCCTTCTGAGGGCGCGCGTTCCGGGAGCACAAGACCAACGTGGGTACCCTTCCCATCCCTCCGAGCGTGCTCATTCCCCTTGGAAGCTACTCTCTCTCAAAGCGGGGTGGCTAGGTCGCCTCAGACTGTGCGCATCGACCGAGCACATTCTTATCGTGCGCGTTCCGATCACGCCCCCTCTCTCTCAGGTAGGGGCGCGGGATGTCTCGGATTGCGCGCGTCCAACGAGGGCCTTCCCAGGCCGCGCGTTGCGCGAGCACGCGAGACACCCGCGCGCGCTGCCTCTCCACTCTTATTCGCCCTGCACGGGGATATACATGACGTTCCCCTGCCGATTGATCAGCAGGAGGGCCAGGCTGGATGGCTTGATCAGGTCGGCTAGTCGCTGGAACCCGTCGAAGTTGTGAATGGGCTGACGATTGAGCTCCATCACCACATCGCCGGGCTGGAGGCCGGAAGATTCGGCCAGACTGCCTTCTTCGATGTCAGTCACCACCACCCCGCTGCTGACAGACAGATCCATCTGCCGAGCCAACGGCGCAGTCACATCGTCGAAAATGACGCCGGAGAGGGGATGAGCCGTGGCAGCTGAGGCTGATGCCGATTGGCTCTTCTTGGCCCGTTCACGCGGCGCCTCCTGCACAACCAGGTCAGCCTGGTACGGTTTACTCTCGCGCATGAGATCCAGCCGGTGCTTACTCCCGATCGTAGACGCAGCCACGAGGTTCCGAAGATGTCCGCTGTCCATCACGTCACGCCCGTCGAATCGCACAACCACATCCCCGCGCTTGAGCCCGGCTTTTTCGGCAGACCCTTTCGGCTGCACATCGGTCACGATCGCGCCTTTCACATCGGGGAGACGAAAGACCTTGCCTAGCAGAGGCGAGACATCCTGTGTCGAGGCGCCGAGGAACCCGCGGACCACATGACCGGTCTTGAGCAGGCTCTGCATGGCAGACCGGGCCATATTGCTTGGGATAGTAAAGCCCACACCGACGCTCCCGCCTGTGGGACTGGCAATGGCGGTATTGATCCCTATCAATTCTCCATTGAGGGTCACCAAAGCCCCGCCGGAATTGCCTGGATTGATGGGGGCATCGGTTTGAATGAAATCTTCGAAGTCGGCGACACCGACATCGGCGCGACCGACAGCGCTCACGATGCCAAACGTCACACTGCGACTCAACCCAAGGGGGTTCCCGATCGCAAGCACAAATTCGCCGACGGCGAGCGTACTCGAATCCCCCCACGTGACTGTCGGAAGATTGGTCGCCTGAATTTTCACCACAGCCACGTCGGTCTTTGGATCGGTAGCCACCACCCGCCCTTTGAATTGCCGCCGATCGGCGAGAATCACTTCCACATCGACTGCATCGGCAATGACATGGTTATTCGTCATAATGTAGCCGTCCGGCGAAACAATGACGCCGGAACCCTGGCCATATTGCCGCCGCGACGGGACATCCTTGAACAGTCCGAACGGCAGCGCGTCGTCACTGAATGCTTGATCGCGGACCATCACCGTGGAGGCAATGCTGACGACAGCGGGGATCACTTTCGTCGCAGTCGACTTGATCTGCGCCTGGAGTTCACCTCCCCCGGCCACAGGGATCACACGGCTCCCGGCCAGAGCTGTTCCAGCATCCATCGAACTCCCGACAAGGAGCCCAAGCACGATCCGCAATAGACAATTGGGTCCTAACACGCCACGGTCCTTTCTAACGGATGCTGAAAAGGTCTGTCTGGTCTGTTCGGTCTGTCTGGTTCATCTGGTTAGTTTCGTTCAACAAGACAGACGAGACAGACCGAATAGACCAGACAGACTGACGGCAAACGACTGTAGCCTAACATGCGTGACTCAGAGGCGCACTTACAATTCTACATGGCGCAGGCGAAGGGCATTGGAGATCACGGACACGGAACTGAAGGTCATGGCGGCGCTGGCAATCATGGGACTCAATAGGACCCCCCAGACCGGATAGAGCGCACCGGCCGCGAT
>JANOOS010000409.1:0-3140 GCA_031421455.1 Nitrospira sp. | reverse complement strand
GATGAACGCTAAACCGCTCGAAGCCGTGATGCTGAAGTTCTTTCGCCGGGAGGCGGACGTCCTGATCGCCTCGGCCATTATCCAATCGGGCATCGACGTGCCCCACGCCAACACGATCTTCATCAATCGCGCCGATACGTTTGGCCTCGCGCAGTTGTATCAATTGCGAGGACGAGTGGGCCGAAGCGGCGACCAAGCCTACGCCTACTTCCTGGTCCCCGATGAAGGGCAGTTAAGCGACGATGCCCAGAAGCGCCTCACGGCCATTCAGCAATTTACCGAACTGGGCGCCGGCTTCCGCATCGCCGCAGCCGATATGGAAATCCGGGGCGCCGGTAACCTCCTCGGTAAACAGCAATCAGGGCACATCGCCGCGATCGGACTCGATCTCTACATGCAGATGGTGGAACAGGCTGTCCAACGTCTCAAGGGCCAGGTGGTAGAAGAAGAGCTGGACCCCACCCTCCGGCTTCACGTCTCCGCCTTTATTCCGGACGAATACGTCGCCGATCCCCATCAGCGCCTTTCCTTTTACAAGCGCCTCTCGTCCTGCACCCAAGTCGGAGACCTCGCTTTGCTGCATGGCGAAATGCAGGATCGATATGGGCTGGCCCCGGACTCTGTCGAGCGCCTGTTCGAAGTCATGCAGGTGAGGCTCCAGGCCAAAGCCTTGCGCCTCACCACGATCGAGCTCAAGACCCACTCTGTCGTCGTCACGCTCGACGCCAAGAGCCGGGTCTCAAGCCAAGCGATTCACCGAATGATGGACCGGTACAAAAAACGGGTGTGCTTCCTATCTCCGCTCTCGTTTGAACTCCAGATGCCGCATCAGGACTGGCCTTCAATTTTCCGAGAACTCACAGCAACCTTGCAAAGCCTTGGAGGCTGTGATACCAACACCACAATGTCTTCACAATCATCTCGCTGACAAGGTTTCATGCACCTATGACTCGATCGTCGAACGGATCTTCGAATATCGCTGCGCTCCGCCTCATCACTCTGCTCGCTGGCGTAATCAGCGCCGGCGTCCTGCTGCTCACCGGCTGTACGCCACCGCCCGAGGAGGGTGTCGTGGCTCTCGTCAACGGCCGACAAATCACGCAGACCGAATTCGAAGCCCGCTGGGGAGAATTGGCCGAGGCCACCAAAGCGCGGTACGAGAAGGAAGGGGGAAAGCGCCGCTTCCTCGACGAACTCATCACCCGTGAACTGCTCATGCAGGAGGCGCGCAAGCTAGGACTCGACCAGAACGATGCCATCCGCGATCGCGCGCAACGTTACAGAGAACAACTGATTCTCGACGAGCTCCTCAAGGATCGAATCAAAACCAAGATCGAACTGTCGAATGAAGAATTGGATGCCTTCTACGAACAACACGCGCAAGAACTCCTGACGCCACTAAAAGTAAGAGTGTCGCAGATGCTGCTGCCCAATATTTCAGCTGCGAAAGATTTGGAAAAGCAGATCAACCAGGGGGGGCACTTCGCCCAATTTGCACAACGCTATTCAATCGACGAAAAATCGAAAGCGAAAGGGGGCGATCTCGGCCCCTATCGCAAGGACTTGGTCGTCCCCGAAGTCGACGAAGTCGTTCATACCCTCAAGCCCGGATTCGTCAGTGCGCCGATTAAAACGGACGCCGGCTATTACCTCGTCATGGTGTCGTCGTTGGATACGGAAATTATTCAGGCGGACGTGGCTGTTCGAGAGCGCCTGCGGCAAGAACTGCTCAACGAGAAGCGCCGAAAACGTTTTGACGATGTGATCGTCGACATCCGTGCGAAGGCGACCATCCGCCTCAAGGACGCCTCCCGCTTCGTGACCGACGACGTTGGCAAGCACTGACTCGTCGCGGATCGAGATTCTCCTCAAATCCTTCCCAATTCGTGTACAATCCACCAAGCTCTCGCCGACCGGTCGATCCCATAGGCGAAAGACAAGTTCCATATCCATGATCACGATCCGTCCATTCGTCATAATGGCACCAGGCTGGCTGAGATACACGATCCTCTTCGCGTTCGGGCTGATCGCACAAACGTCCTTTCTTTCTGCCGCGCAGATAGAAGATGGCATTGTCGCGATCGTCAACTCGGACCTCATCATGCTGTCCGAGATGAAACGGGAGCTCGTCCCGGAACGGGAACGGATTCAGAAAGAGTATCGCGGCGATGCCCTCGCGCGTCGGCTCAAGACAGCGGAGTACATGGCGCTGACCACGATGATCGAGCGCAAATTGCAACTCCAGGAAGCCAAGGTGCGAAACATCGTGGTGACCGATCAGGAGGTCCGGCAAGCCATCCAGCAGATGAAGCAACAGGGGAAAACGATCGACGAGGCGAACCCCGCGGACATGAAAAGCGCCCGGGAACAGATGATGCTGTTCAGGATCGTCGACCGCGACGTGCGGAGCGCGGTAATCGCCGGAGACTCCGACCTGAAACGGTATTTCCAGGAACACCGCGATCGATTTGCACTGTCGGAAGAATACACGCTCAGCCAAATTCTCATTCAGGCTCGCTCACCGAGCGATACCGCCGACGCGAAGGAAAAAGTTCGTGAGGTCATGACACGGCTCAAGCAGGGGGAGTCCTTCGAGGATTTGGCGCTGCGCTATTCCGACGGCCCCAATGCTTCACACGGAGGACACTTAGGCTTAGTACGGCAGGGAGAACTCTTGCCGGAAATCGAGCGCACGATCGCCACCATGGTGCCTGGCGGCATCTCTGATACGATCGAGACCCCGGATGGCTTTCACATTGTGCGCCTGGAGGACAAGAAACCCAAACAGTTCCGCCCCTACGAGCAAGTCCGCACTGAAATTCAGGGACTCGTCTTTCAGCAGAAAAGCGAAGATGCCTTCCAATCGTGGCTGGCCAATCTCAAGAACAAGGCCTACATCGAAATCAAGATCGAATCCGCTCTTTCAGAACCGCCCACAACCGCTCCCGTCCCTCGCCCGTCACCGACGAGTAAGCAATAAGTTCATCGCCCTCGACCAATCCCAGCCCTCCCCGCAGCCGACGAAGCGCACCGACACGCTCGCTCATTTTCAACTTGTCCACTTTCGTCGCGACCACAATGGGAGGCCGCCCGGCGGACAGAAGCCAGGCGATCGTCTCCCTGTCCTGTTCGCTCAGCAC
>JANOOS010000408.1:0-7351 GCA_031421455.1 Nitrospira sp. | reverse complement strand
ATAAAGGTTCGATAGTCGCCATGGCTCACGAAGCAAATTTCCTGGCTTTCCTTCAATTCATCTGCGGGAAGGCCCAACGCCTCCGCTTCCTTCCACACGTCAGTCTTCTGCATGCTTCCCACAGGAAAGAGCAGCCGCGCGAGCCATGACTGCCCGAGGCGATAGAGAAAATAGCTTTGATCTTTCCTGGGATCGGCTGCTCGCTGAAGAATCGACTGCCCCTCGGATTCCCCAATGCGAACATAGTGACCGGTGGCCACAAAATTGATCCCGCGCGCGTCCGCAAGCTCAATGAGACCCCGCAGTTTGACGCGCTCGTTGCACCGGACACAGGGATTGGGCGTTGTACCTTCGAGATAGCCGGCTACAAAGTTGTCGATGACACCAGCACGAAAGGTTTCTCTTGCGTCGACTACCTCATGCGGGATTTTCAAGGTCTGTGCAACATACCGGGCAATGCCGACCTTGCAGCATGCACGTTCCTCCCAGCGCTTAGAGACAGCGACTGTTTCGTCTTCATGCTCCCAGACCTGAAGTGTGACACCACGAACGTCGTAGCCCTGGCGTACCAGAAGGGCTGCGGCGACAGAGCTGTCCACTCCACCGCTCATGCCAAGGAGAACAGTAGGGCAAGCCATAGGGGCGCTATTGTACTGAGGAGCGAGGAAAAGGGCTAGGGGCTGTTTCCTGCAGTTAACGGGCAGATGCAGCAAGATTGGGCGACACGTCGACCGGTGGGTTACGTTCGCCGCTCCAATGATGATCTCCCATGTCGCACATCCCATGGAAACGGGAACCTTCTTCGATCGCAATGACCGGGGTTCGGACATCGCCTACAAGCACACCGGGCTTAAGGATATGAATCTTTTCAAGGGCAGTGACGGTGCCATTGATCTTGCCGCTATTCATGAGCACTCCAACTGATACGATGCCCTCGATTACGGCATGCTCTCCGACGATCAAAGTTCCGGATATATATATCTCGCCTTCGACGCGCCCATCAATCCGAACTGTGCCATCAAAGCTCACGACGCCCTTGAAATCCGTGCCTTTCCCTAACAGCGTAAAATTCTCGCTGTCTTGCTCGATTTGCTGGGAGCGCTCTTTCATTGCCCACATGATCGCCTCCTAAGGCTCTTCCCGCACATGCATGGCCCGTCACCACACAAAAATATACAGGTAAAATGCCTAGATAGTAATATGCTTCCTAGCCATTGACGCGTTTGATATGAGGGGGCGTGATCACTCCGATGGGCAGCAGCGAGGCATCCCGAGAGACATCACGAACGCCGTGAGCCATTTCGAGTGCGCCGTTGAACAACACGCCGTCTTCCATTGAAAGGACCGGAGTCTTGACGCTTCCATTCATGATGGCCGGAGCACGGAGCTTGATGCTGTCTTTCGCAACGACATCCCCGGTGATCTTTCCCTTACAGACAATGGTTCCGGCAGTAATTTTTGCCTGGATGATGGCCTCTTCACCAATCAGGAGCACGCCGTCAGTATGAATTTCTCCGTCAAGGTGTCCATCGATTCTCACTGTGCCACTATAGGAGATGATACCCTTGAATTCGACTCCCTTCCCCACAAAGGCACTAATGTCCCCCGCCCCATCGGCAATTGTTGAATTAGCAACAACCATGGTAACCTCTTTGCCTTCCTGCTCGTTAGAGCCTGTCTCTTCTCTTTTTTCCTGTCCCCACATGAACGCGCCTCCTCGAGTTGATGCCTCCACTATTCCAGCACAGCTGTGATGCTGTCATAAGAAGTAGTCGATCAGAATGCGCATGGCCGCATACGTATAAGCAACAAGTGTGCCTCTACGTAACCAAGCCTCTTTGAGGCAGAACGTAGTATGGATTAGTTCAGAAGTGTCTCAAGAATTCCATCGAGTTCAGGGGGGGAGAAGTAGTGAATGACGATTTTACCGCCTCGTTTCCCTTTCTGGATTACAACTTTAGTGCCTAATCGTTTCTGTAATCGCTCCTCCACGTCAGACCAAGGTGTTCGCCGCAATTCCTTTGTCCCTCGCTTCTTCGCAACTGACGCGGACTCTACGAGTTTTTCTGTTTCTCTCACCGATAAAACGTTTGCGACTACCAACTTGGCAACTCTAAGCTGTTCACTCTGTTCATGAAGACCGAGAATGACTTTGGCATGTCCCATGGAGATTTGATTCGTTTCAATCAGCTGCTGGATCTCCGAAGGAAGATTGATAAGACGTACGATATTGGCAATCGACGATCGCTCACAATCGACTCGTTGCGCAATTGTGTCCTGGGTTAGTCCAAATTCGTTCATCATCCGATGGTACGTTTTAGCCATTTCCATGGGATTGAGATCTGCGCGTTGAATATTCTCTATCAGTGCCAGGACAACGGATTCTTCATCTCCGCAATTGCGAATGACGGCTTGAATCGTTTCCATTCCTGCTTCTTTTGCCGCTCGCCAACGCCGTTCACCGGAAATGATCTCGTAGATTCCGTCGCCCTTGCGGCGAACTAATATCGGTTGAAGCAATCCATTTTGCTTCAATGAGGCTGTGAGTTCTGCGAGTTCCTGAGGGGAAAACGATTGTCTCGGCTGATACCGGTTCGGTACGATCGCATCGATCCGCAGATGTTGAACCTCAGGCAATTCCGGCATCGATACGGGCTTGATGGCGGGCAGCAATGCGTCGAGTCCTCTACCGAGCGCTTTTTTCTCCATGACTCACAAACTCCTTGGCTAAGGACAGATAGGCTTGAGATCCTGCCGATGCGACGTTATATAACATGGCTGGGCGTCCGTAACTTGGAGCCTCCGCCAATGTTACATTGCGAGGGATCACTGTGTTGTAGACGACATCTTTGAAATATCCACGAACTTGTTCAGAGACCTGACGCGCCAACGTATTCCGCGCATCGAACATTGTCAAGACGATCCCTTCCAACTGGAGTTCAGGGTTAAACGACTGACGAACTCGATCGATATTTCCAACCAAGCGGCTTAGCCCTTCCATGGCATAATATTCACATTGAACCGGGACTAAGACGCCACGAGCTGCAACGAGTGCATTCACCGTCAGAATTCCCAATGTAGGAGGACAATCGAGAAAAATAACGTCGAACAACTTGTCAACATCTCGCAAAAAATGCCGAAGCAGTTTTTCACGTTCCTCAACATTCACTAGCTCTATTTCTGCTCCAGACAAGTCAGCATTTGCCGGCAAAAGTGATAAACCGTTCACCTCGGTGACTTGTACGGCATCATGAAATTTCACATAATTAATCAAGCAGTTATACACAGTTGTCTGTAGAGAACGAGGGTCAATCCCTAGTCCACTCGTGGCATTCCCTTGTGGATCCATATCCACAAGCAGGACACGATTGCCAAGGAGTGCGACCCCAGCGGCAAGATTCACAGCTGTTGTCGTCTTTCCTACGCCGCCCTTTTGATTTGCGATCGCTATAATCTTTGCCATATTGAAGGCTGAACCATTCACTCCTACACATGCCCATCAATAATGTTCCACGTGGAACATTCACATATCGACTGACATATTATGAGCTATTTTTCTCAAGCACCGATATAACTCTCTTGCCAGACGCTTGAGGAAGGGTAAGCGCTGTTTCGCTTACAAGATGAAATTCTTTTCCGATTTCTTGTTCCTTAATGACCTCTGTTCGAAACAAAACGACTTTCCCTTTTATGGTTAATAGTTCAGGAATATATGCCCTTACCTCTTCATACTTTAAGGCCCTTAGCACAACCATATCAATAGTATGCCGGAGTGGTTGTTTAGCATATTGATCGATAGTGCCATCAAATGCAGCCGCATCATGCAGTTTTAATAGGCCGATCACTGAATTGAGGAAAGAGTATTTTTTTCGAACCGGTTCTACCAGGATTAGCCGAATATCAGGTCTTACAATTTTAAGAGGAATACCGGGGAACCCTCCTCCAGATCCTATATCGAGCACCACGCCATTTTGCGGGAAGTTTACCGCGATAAGCGCGCTGAGCGAGTCAACGAAATGCTTGATGATGATTTCTTTTGGGTTAGTGATCGTCGTGAGATTGATCGTCTTATTCCATTCAATGAGATGAGTGAGGTAGCGCATGAACTGCTCTGCATGGATTGCCTCGATTGTTAGCCCAAGCTCCCTCGCAGCGCTAACCGTGAGATCTCGCAATTCTTGTTCATGTTCCACGTGGAACAATTACGTGAATCAGCAGATGAGGTCAAGACATTCTAGAGTGGAGAATAGAAATATCGTCATTCGCTCGTCCTGGATTGGGCTAGCTGAAGACTATCTCTGCCGGATCCACCCTTGTATTTTTCGAGTGCGACGAGGAGAAGAGAAATTGCTGCTGGTGTGACTCCTGAAATTCTCGAGGCCTGACCAATAGAGGCAGGGCGAACTTTTTTTAACTTTTCTCTGACCTCTCCTGAAAAACCAGGAGTTCCATCGTAATTGAAGGCTACCGGAATAGCCTTTGTTTCGAGACCTTTGAATCGGTTTATCTGCTGAAGCTGGCGCTTTATGTACCCTGAATACTTGACCTGTAACTCTATTTCGTGAGCAGTTTCAACGTCTTCCACTGCGCTCATCTCAAGCGCCTCTAATAGGGGCTTATAATGTGCCTCCTGGCGCCGTAAAAGTTGAGCTGCTGTATAGGGCCCAGAGATCTCCTGAATCTGAATCTTGGCTAGCCGTTCACGAACAGCTTCCGTGAGTTTTGGTCGAAATTCTTCGAGACGTAAGAGCTCAGACTCAATTGATTGTTGTTTTATCTTAAATTTTTCATAGACTTCGTCGCAAATCAATCCAACCATCCGTCCAGTATCAGTTAATCGAAGGTCAGCATTTCCATGACGCAATAGCAGGCGGTATTCTGCCCGTGATGTAAACATGCGATAGGGCTCGCGAGCGTCTTTTGTAATGAGATCATCAATTAAAACACCAATATAGGCTTGCGAACGGTCGAGCACTAATGGAGGCTCGGCTCGAAGTCCAAGGACTGCGTTAATTCCAGCCATGAGGCCCTGAGCCGCTGCTTCCTCATATCCGGAGGTCCCATTGATTTGCCCTGCGTGATAGAGGCCATTTAAAAGCTTAGTCTCCAGGGTCTGGTGCAGTTGCCGCGGTGGAAAGTAGTCGTATTCAACCGCATAGCCAGGCTTAAGCATGATGGCTTGCTCTAACCCAGGAATCGTTTTCAGAATCCCGGCCTGGACATCAACCGGTAGGCTGGTGGAGATTCCGTTGGGATAAAACTCACGGCTATCCAACCCCTCAGGCTCAATAAAGACCTGATGGCGCTCTTTGTCGGCAAAACGCACGACTTTGTCTTCAATCGATGGGCAATATCGAGGCCCCACAGACTCAATAATGCCGCTGTAGAGCGGTGAGCGGTCAAGATTGCGTTGGATCAGTTCGTGCGTTGCACGATTGGTATGGGTCAAATGACAGGGGAGCTGACGGTTATCAATCCGTTCGGTTCGATACGAAAACGGCACCGGTGGATCATCTCCCGGCTGAGGCGTCATCACGGAAAAATCGATAGTGGCTCCGTCCAAGCGAGGAGGCGTGCCGGTTTTGAGCCGGCCCACTTCGAACCCCAGGTCGCGCATACAATCGGACAGATGCTCGGCAGACGCCTCTCCGGCGCGTCCCGCAGGAAAATGATTCAAGCCGACATGGATAAGTCCCTTAAGGAATGTTCCTGATGTCAGAATAACGGCCTTCGCGTGTATGTGATCGCCCTGGTTCGTCACCACACCGGTAATCGCGCCGGCATGCGTCAGCAAGCGATCGACCGTCCCTTCCCCGATCGTCAGCCCTGCTTGCAGGCTCAACGTTCGTTGCATGGCGTCTCGGTACAGCTTCTTGTCGCATTGGACGCGGAGGGCCCGCACCGCCGGGCCTTTACTCGTGTTGATGAAGCGGAACTGGATGCCGGCAAGATCGGTGTTCCGCGCCATTTCCCCGCCCAGCGCATCGATTTCCTTCACCAGATGTCCTTTGGCGATTCCACCGATCGCCGGGTTGCACGACATCTGTGCGATTCGGTCACGATCCATCGTGAGCAGCAAGGTTTGCGCACCCATGCGCGCCGCAGCCAAGGCGGCTTCGCAGCCGGCATGACCTCCGCCCACCACAATGACGTCCACCGACTGTCCCATGTTCGACCTTTCCCTACTTACCGATACAGAATTCTGAAAAGATTCGGCCAAGAATCTCGTCTGTCGTAATGGCGCCCGTAATTTCTCCGAGCGCGTCGGCAGCAGCGCGTACATCGATCGAGACAAACTCTCCGGCCATTCCGCACCGCACGGACTCGAGAGCCTGGCCCAGGGATTCACCGGCCCGGCGTAATGCGTCACGATGCCGTACGTTTGTCACCGTGATGCTCTCCGCTGCCTCAAAGCCCTCGGACACAAGCTGAGCGCGAAGAGCCGACTTCACCGTCTCAATCCCCAAACCTGTTTTCGCCGAAACAACAAATACCGGGTGGCTCTCAAGCGCGGCATCAGTTTCCACTGTCACGGCAAGATCCGCCTTGTTCAGGATCACTATATGCTTACGACCCCTGGCGGCGCTCAAGAGCGCCCGATCATCGCTCGTGAGGAGCGTACTGCCATCCACGACCACTAACAGGAGGTCCGCCTCATTCTGTGCAGCACGCGTCCGTTTAATCCCTTCCTGCTCGACAATATCGTCCGTTTCACGCACTCCTGCCGTATCAACCAAACGAATCATCACCCCGTCAAGATCGATAGATTCCTCAATCGCATCCCTCGTCGTCCCGGGAATGGCCGTCACAATCGCCCGCTCTTCCCTCAGCAGACGGTTCAACAGGCTGGATTTGCCGACATTCGGTCGGCCAAGGATGACGACTCGCGCGCCTTCCCGCAAGATCCGACCCTCCTGCGCCGTGGTTTCCAGCCTCTGAACCACCGCACAGGCCTCGCCCACGATGCGCACCAGTTCATCGTGCTGAAGAAAGGAAATATCTTCGCCCACAAAATCGATTCCCGCCTCTACATGGGCCAATACCGTCAGAAGAGAGGTCCGAGCCTGTTCCACCTCGCGAGCGAGATCACCCCGTAATTGGCGTTGAGCGATATTCAATCCGGCGGATGATGTGGCCCTGATTGTATCGAGTACTGCTTCCGCCTGGGAAAGATCTAAGCGCCCGTTGAGAAAGGCCCGCTTCGTAAACTCTCCTGGTTCCGCCATCCGTGCGCCTGACTCAATACATACCGTGCAAACCATCCCCAGCACCAATGCTCCGCCATGAGATTGAATCTCCACCACGTCCTCTGCCGTATACGATCGAGGCCCTTTCATATAGACCACGAGCG
>JANOOS010000407.1:0-9734 GCA_031421455.1 Nitrospira sp. | reverse complement strand
GGTGATGGGCGAAGTCATGCCGCAGTTTCTCGATACGATGAAGATTCCTCATCGCACGCTGACGGAAAAGACGGCCATCGACGATCTGAAGTGGGTAGCCGAGACGTTTATGAAAAAACGGATTCCTGTGGCGTTGAATATCACAAAGGGCGTCGTGAAGGGATTGCATCCGTGACGGACGTGAAGCGTGAGGACAACCCATGAGGCCGGAGCAGGGGACCATGCAGAGCCGGGCCATGGCGATGGCTGCATTGTTGGAATTGCTTACCGACCAGCCCGTCATCGTTTGTAATGGATTTCCGTCTCGTGAGGCGCAAAAGATCGCCGATAGGCCGACTCATTTTTATATGATCGGTTCGATGGGGTCGGCGGCGGCGATTGCGCTGGGCGTAGCGTTGTCGAAGCCGAACAAACAAGTGATCGTGTTCGACGGCGACGGAAACGTCCTCATGGGCATGGGAACGCTTGCGACAGTGGGGGCGCTGAAACCAAAGAACTTCATTCATGTGGTGTTCGACAACGAAGTCTACGGCACGACCGGCAATCAGCCGACGATTTCCAATGTGGTCCCACTTGAGAAGGTGGCGAAGGCGGCAGGGTATGTAAACGTCGAACGAGTACGGGAACGTGAAGACCTCGTCTACGAGTTCAAAGACATGCTGAAGAAAGACGGGCCGAGCATGTTGCTGGTGAAAGTCAACGAGATGGTGGAAGATGCCGGGCGCGTGATGCTCGATCCGCCGGATATTACGAAACGGTTCATGCAGGCAATCAAGTAACGCGTGAGGGGTGAGGCGTAAGCGGATAGGCCCAATCTTTCCGGAAGAAGTCGCCTCACGCCTAACGTTTCACGCCTAACGGGGGTTTATGGTTTTATTGAATCCAGGACCGGTGAATGTGTCGGAGCGGGTGCGGCAAGCGCTGGTGCGTCCCGATGTCTGCCATCGGGAGTCGGAATTTACCGAACTCCTGCACGGGATTCAGGCGAAGTTGCTGAAGCTCTTTGTGCCGGGAGCGGAATCGGACTATGCCGCCGTGGTGTTGACCGGATCTGGTACTGCGGCAGTCGAGTCCGCCGTGATGTCGTCGCTCCCACCCGGCAAACGGATGCTGGTGCTCAACAACGGCGTATACGGCGAACGTATTTCCCAGATGGTCGGCCTCTATCGTCTGGGCGTGTCCGAGCTTAAATACGATTGGACGACAAGACCGGATCCTGAACGGTTGCGGCTTGCGCTGCGGCAACATCCGGAAGCGCATGCGGTCGCCATGGTCCATCACGAAACGACCACCGGGCTCATCAATCCAGTCAAGGAGATCGCGGCTGTCGTGGACAGCCAGAACCGGGTGTTCATTCTCGACGCGGTCAGCGCCTTGGCAGGCGAGCCGCTGGATATCGCTGGGTCTCACATCTATATGGTGGCTGGTACAGCGGGAAAGTGCATTCAGGGATTCCCCGGTGTGTCCTTCGTGCTCGTCCGCAAGGGATTTCTGGAGCGGATGCGTGGCTATCCCAGACGATCGATCTATCTGCACATCACTCAATATGTGGATGACCAGGGCCTCGGGACGATTCCGTTCACGCCGGCGGTGCAGGTCTATTACGCATTCGACGAAGCGTTGAACGAACTCATGGAGGAAGGGGTTGCCAAGCGGATCCAGCGGTATAAGAAGATCGCGACCTTGATTCGAGACCGTATGACGAAACTCGGCGTGAAGCCGCTCTTGACCCCTGACAAACTATCCAACACAATCACCGCCTATCATCTTCCCGAGGGCGTGACCTATCAGTCGCTGCATGATCAACTCAAGAAAGAGGGCTACGTGATCTATGCAGGCCAAGGCCAACTCCAGAGCCAAATTTTCCGCGTCGCGAACATGGGCGCACTCACGGAGGCGCAGTTGGTTGGATTTCTCGACGCATTCGAAAGGGTCTGCGGTACAGCATGAAAGCCGTCATCCTCGCAGCTGGAGTCGGGAAGCGCCTATGGCAGGTCACGCAACATCGTCCGAAGTGCCTCATCGAGATCGGCGGGCAGACCCTCTTGCATCGCTACCTCACATCGCTTCGGAGCGTCGGCATTCATTGTGCCGATATAGTGGTGGGTTACAAACAAGAGATGATTCGCGCGGCTGTGGCAGCGAATTCTTGTGGTGTTCGCGTGAATTTCCTTGTGAATGAGCAGTTCCATCGCGGCAGCATTTCCTCGCTCTGGATCGCGCGCACCGCGTTGGATGACGATGCAATCGTCATGGATGCAGACGTGCTCTTCCATCAAGAGATCTTGCGTCGCCTGGTACAATCCCCCTATGAGAACGCGCTGCTTATGGATGATACTGTCAAACAGACTGGGGAAGAGTGCATGGTTGTGGTCGAAGGCGGGCGCGTGATTGCGCTGACGAAATCAATGCCCCTGCACTACGACTATGCCGGAGAAGGCGTGGGGTTCCTCAAGGTCCGGCATGCCGATGCGTCGCATGTCGTGGCATCGCTCAAGACCCATGTGGATCGCGAAGCCTGGCAGATGGAATATGAAGATGCGCTCGTGGGATTTTTCCGCGATGTCAAAGTGGGGCATGAGAAGATCGGTGGACTTCCCTGGACCGAAATCGATTTTGTGGAAGATGTGACGAAAGCAGAACGGGATGTGTTGCCGAAACTGTAGGAAGAGGATGTCAATGGTCAACGGTCAGTGGTGAGAGAGATCGCAATGAGGCTCTTACCATTGACGTATGACCAATGACAATTGACGGTATTTCAAAATGAGTGAGAGTATTGTTCAGAGACAGACGGGCCTTCAGGGATTGAGTACGGCGATTCTCTTGCCGTCAGTGAGCCTGTTCGGCGAGGCGACCGGACTGTATGCCGATGAGGTGGGTCCGCTTACCAGCGTGGTGGGAATCGGCCTGTTTCAGCGGACGGTGTTGACGTTGCAGCGAGCCGGCATTCGACAGCTCATGGTGTTGGTTGGACCAGAGGAGGAGCAGCTGAAACAGGCGTTGGGTAAAGGGCCACGCCTGACCATTCCCGTGCGTTGGATGCCGATTCGTGAGTTTCCTCTGGACGATCCCCGCACCTGGGAATCGCTGGCCGCTGAAGTTCGCGGCTTCTGTCTCCTGTCCGGTGTGCAGGGGGTGTTCGCGAGTTCCTTGATCGAGAGCCTGCGGCACGAAGTACAGGAGGGTCAGGCGATCATCGTGGCTCGGGCCGCTAGCGAGCGAGATCGACAGCAACGCCGACAGAGTTTACGTGTGAAGGTACAGGCTGGACGGCTCCGTTCGATCACATCGAGACAGGACGACGCAGCGCTGGTGGCGGCTGACCTGGTCGTGCTTCCGGCCAATCTCATGAGCGCTGCCGGCGGGCAAGGCGACGTGGAAACCGGCACGATGCCGATTCGTCGATGGCTTGAACGGGCCGCGGTGGACGGGCATGTGCGGGTGCTGTCCATGGAGACGAACCGGTCCCATTGGTATCAGGACGTGCGTAATGCCGCCGATGTACGGGCCGCTGAGGTGAAGCTCTTCAATTCACTCAAGGGCGAGTTCGAAGGCTTCGTCGACCGGTTCTTCAATCGGAAGATCTCCCGCTGGTTCACGCGTATCTTTCTCGCCGTAGGTTTGTCGCCGAATGTCATTACGATTCTGGCGGCGCTGATTGGATTGGCCGCGGCCGCCGGCTTCGGCGTCGGGACCTACAGCGCCGGCATCGTGGCCGCGTTGTTGTTTCAGCTGGCGGCGGTCATCGACTGCTGCGATGGTGAAGTGGCGAGGCTCACGTTCACCGAATCGCCGTTCGGGGCCTGGCTCGATATCGCGATGGACAACGTGGTGCATATGGCGATCTTTGCCGGTATTGCGGTGGGCTCCTATCTGAGTATGGCCGGGGACGACGGTGCATGGGTGCCTCTGGCCCTGGGTTCGGCAGCGGTCCTGGGGAACGGGCTCTCGTTCTGGCTCGTCACCCGCGCACAAAAGATTAAGTCCGCGAGCGGATGGAAGACCCCGGTGCAAGCTGCCTGGTCGGACTTCATGCTCAAGAATGTCGCGAGCCGCGACTTCTCCGCCATCGTGCTGACGTTTGCGGTGATCGGCAAGCTCGACTGGTTCCTCTGGATGGCGGCGATCGGATCCATAGTGTTCTCGCTTCTGATGCTGTGGGTCATCAGGCCATCCGCCACCACCCGTGCTTAGCAGGAAAGATGGGAAGGGCACCCACGTTGGCCCTGTGCTCCCGGAACGCGCGCCCTGAGAAGGGCCTCGTTCGACGGCCGCACTTAGACCAACGTGCGTGCCCTTCCCAGAGAGAAAAAACTAGCGAGCTTGGAAGGATCATTTTAGTAGATCACGGTGCTCGCCAGGGAGAAGAGCGCGTCTTGGCGCGCTGGGGTTGGGCGGGTGCGAAGGACGGACTTTTTGAGCATCCTGCAGCGTATACGCCGTTTGTTCCAGACCTGCAGGCCATTAAAGCGCTCCCTTGCTGAAGGAGTGGAGATGACGATACCTTCCCCTATGACCTGTCTATTTTCTCTCACCGTGGATTCCTAGCCTAGCGTGCTAAAAATTTTCCTACTCGTTGTCGGTCTCCTTACCCTCGTTCTCATCGTCTGGCATATCGGTCCTGGGCAGATCTACGACGCGGCGGCGCAACTCGGGCCGGTCGCGCTTCTCGTCCTGCTGATTCCTTCTGTCATCATGTATGTCGTCGAAGCCTACGGGTGGAAAGTCACGCTTGGCCCGTCGGCGAAGGCGATTCCGTTCTGGCGTGTGCTCGCGATTCGGACTGCCGGCGAAGTGGTGAACATGACGACCCCGACCGCCTATGTCGGGGGCGAGCCGCTCAAGGCCTATTTGCTCAAGAAACACCATGTGCCGATGGTGGAGGGGCTCGCCTCGGTCATCATTGCAAAAACGACAATGACGATTGCCGAAGTGCTCTTCATTTTGCTCGGCATCGCATTGGGGGTGTGGCTGTTAGGCGGGAACGATTCATCCGGTCACACCGTGGCTGCTGCACTCGTCAGTGTGGGCCTGTTGGCCTTCGGGACTGCGGCATTCGTGTTCGTGCAGCGGCAGGGGATTTTTACGTGGTTATTGGGATTTCTGCGGAAGATCGGGCTGAAGATCGCCTACCTCGAAGCGCGTGAAGAAAAGCTACGGTCACTGGATCGAACGATCTTGGATTTCTACCGTCATAACCGTCCGGCCTTTTATGCCTCTACCGGGCTGTTCTTTCTTGGCTGGATGGCGGAAGCGTTGGAAGTGTACGTCATCATCTACTATCTGGGCGGCCCTGCCATGGCCCTCTCTGCCATCTCCATCGGAGCCCTCTCCGTCTTCATCAAAGGCGGCACCTTCTTCATTCCCGGCAGCCTTGGCGCCCAAGACGGCGGGAACGTGCTCTTGCTGAGCGCCTTTGGCTACTCCGATGTCACGGGCATCACCTTCGCGCTGCTGCGCCGGTTCCGTGAGTTGGTCTGGATTGGAATCGGGCTGCTGTGTTTGCTTCTTGTCGGTGGGCGGTCTGTGGCTCTTGAGGATGCTCGCAGCACGCTCGACTCAGGAAAGAATTCCTGACTCTTTCACCTTCCCGGAATTGAGCAAGGCAAGTCTATGATGCCACGCGGTCTTCTTGGATTGCGTGGAAGCGTTGAACCGTCCGTTCCCATATAAAGTCGTGCAGCCGGAGATTCGCGGCAGTATCCACCTGGAAGAATTCAATTCCGGCCCGGTTTCTATCTGTCCACTGTATGTGGGCGACTTCAATCGGCAGTGACTCCTGCTGGTCGGGGAGCAGCAGGCGCAATGCGATGTCCTTGTCTGCCGGCAGGGGCTGATCAGTCTCGATCGTACATCCCAATGGCGAAAGGTTCGTGATGGTCCCTTCGCCGACCACCACCGACATGACACAGTACATCGCCGGGTAGGTAACGGGCAGGCGGTAGAGGCTGCGATGGTAGTGTTTGGCCTGTTCCATCGTGGAGCATAGTTTAATGGTGGACGGGGGCTGGGGGAATTCCCCAATCGAGGGGGGAGGACAGTCGTGCTGCCGCCGCTACAGCCAGAGCCCTGTTGCTTGCTATAGCGAAGCCCCGCTTGGCGCAGCAACTAGTTCCGTTCCGACTCATCGTCGAACGGAACGTCGAACAGGCTGCACCACCCGTAAGAACGAGCCGCGGCGCTTCGCTAGGGCAAGAACTTCAACAGGGCTCTGATGCCCGCAGCAGCAGTCACGACGGTCCTTGAGAGAATAGAGCGAGCGAGCTTGGAAGGAAGAGAGGGGGGGCGACCTCCGATGTCCTCTGTGCTCGCGGAACGTGCGCCCTGGGAAGGGCCTCGTCCGACGCGCGCAGTAGAGGACAATCGGAGGCCACCCCCTGGGAGAGAGAACGAGCGAGCTCGGAGGAACATTTATATCCCCTCCGGCGATTCGAGTCAGTGCTTGTGCGGGCAGCGTTTGACCCATCACTTGCATTTCGCTATCCTGCGACGCCATGGAGATCGACGCGATTCGAGCATGCGTAAGGAAAGGCGATTTCTTTGTCACGGACCATGCAATAACGGAAGGATTCAAGGCCGGGATTAGTGTGTCTGACATGCTTCATGTGATCCAGACAGGGAAAATCATTGAGCGATATCCGGCAAGGCAAAGGTGCCTGGTCTACGGACGCAACAGAGATGTGATTCCCGTGCACGTCGTGATAGACTTCGGCGCGGGGCGATCCGTGGACATTGTGACGACCTACATTCCCCAACGGGACCAATGGACAAAAGGCCAAGTTCGGAAAAAACGAAAAAGATAGGCAGGAAGGCCTGTCCCGATTGCGGCACGGCGATGCGCCGAGGCAGGACGACGTTGCACTTCGAGCGCGGTGGATTTTATGCCGATGTGGAAAATGTCAGTGCCATGCTCTGTGGACGTTGCGGGGCGAGGAGTGTACCTGGCCTGACAGCAATAAAAATCAGCGATGCAATCGAGAAGCTGTTTCGAGCAGGCAAAGACCTCGATATGACCGGCATTTCCTTTCACAAACTCGCCAGCTAAGTTTCCTCACAAAGCTCTACCGGACATACGCCAGCTCGGTGCCTCCTGCTTTGTGCCGTCTGGCATTAGCATTTGATCTCTGCTGCAGGCGATCCGAATCAACCATCGTATGTGGTTATTCTCTAGTTGAACAAGTAGGGAAACCGAAGATGAGTAAAATAGATTCCGTACGCTTGTTTTTCATCTTCATGGTAGATTCTTGTCATCAGTGAATTGCCGTGAGGATACTCAGGATGCGAACAAAACTCGTCAGAGCCGGGTTATTAACATTGCTGCTGTTGCCCAACCCAGTCAGCGCATTCTCGTTTCCTGATCCATTGGGAATTTTCGGCGAGAAGTTCGACGGGAAAAGAGCAAGAGTTGAATGTGAGGAGAAAGGCAAGCTAGTGAGCAAAGGGCCTATTGAGGCGCTTGGGTACCTACTAACCATTAACAACAGTGCACTGCTATTCCAATATCCTGACATCGCCAAAGAGTTGCTGTCAAAACGATTCCAATATCTCGAAATCAATCAAGAGTATCGGACTGACACCTCGACGAAGGAAGTCTATCGCCATGATAGGGGTAAAGTTGAGAAGCATGCGACCGGAACTGGGACAAAGTTTATACGCTTTTTTCTGTCCCGTCGAGGAGATCCATCATGCGCTGGATTTGAGGAGGAAATTAAAGAGCACCCCTCACTTAAACAGCCGTTTCTGCGAGAAGCAGGACTACCTAGAGACTTATGCATTGCAGCCGAGAGGATCGATTCACCTCAGAGCACGTACGAGTTGAATGTTGATATGACTCAGAAGTATGACAGCGGCGTGTACGTTTCTTATCACTATAAAATCACGAATCGGCAAACTGGGGAGTTGCATGCGGAAGTGACGTTTCCGTGGTTTTCAGGGCGAAATTCCTTTACTTGTCCAAACGGTGCCGAAGTGAAAGCGATCAGCGATGACGTCCTGAAGGCAGTCCCGAACCCGGCTCTCCCTCCTCCCAATAGGGTGGTTTATGACGATGATCCTCCAGATTTTCCTTTGGTTGAGGAACTGAGCGCCAAGCTTGTTGAGGAAAGTGCGATCAACATTCGAATGAAAGAGGCCGATTTTCAATCTGCCCTGCGGCCTATTGCAGAAGAGGGCGAAGTTTCATTATCTCCAAGATATGGCCCTAAGCCTGTAGGAGACACGGGTTTCCAAGGGAGCTACCTAATAATCAGTCGTGACGGTATCACCAGACAGGTGCTGGTTCGCGTGCGCGGGAGAAAATTTAGTGATTTTCGACAAGCCGGTATTCAAGGGGGAAACATTACATTTGTTGCCATTGCCAGATCCATGGATCCAGAATGGTGGCTTTTTCAATACTCTTTGGAAGGCCGTCCACTAAAGGCCTATCGCCTTCTTCTTCCACAGTTGACTCCCCCCGATAAGTTTCGTCTTATTGTCAGAGACTTACTATTAACCAATGAGAAGCTGAGTTTTACGTTGCTTGCTTGGGTTGATGATGGATTTAAGACGCTAGTCAAAGACAATAGACTTGAGGCTTCTCTTCTGGGAGATAGATAAAGCGAGGACATTTCCTTCCTGCGAGCTTAGCGGGTCTATCCCTGTGCCAGCGCGTCAAACAAACACCGAAATATAAATGCTCCTTCCAAGCTTGCTCGTTGTCCCTTTAGGAAGGGCACCTTTGTCGGTCCGACTGCGGCCGTTGAGCAAAATATGCTGGTCCTTCCGAGCTAGCTTGTCGTTCTCCCAGCGGGAGTGACCAGGCCTGCCCTTGATTGCGCGCGTCGAACGAGGGCCTTCAGAGGCCGCGCGTTCCGCGAGCACGAAGGGCAGGCCTGGTCGCTCCCGCCTCCTTTTGTGCTAGGATGCACGCATGTCGGCGTTAAAGCTGGTGCTTTGGGGATTTCTTGCCGTTCTTGGCTCGGTTGCGCTCGCCTTTGTTGTCGGTTTCGTCAATCCACAGGAAAAAGTGAACGGGCTGTGGCTGGTCGTGGCGGCTGCCTGTATTTACGTGCTGGCGTTTCGATTCTATGGCCGCTGGATTTCGCGGCGCGTGGTTGAGCTGAACGATCAGCGGGTGACACCGGCGATTCGCTTGAACGATGGCGTCAATTTTCATCCCACTAATAAGTACGTGTTGTTCGGTCATCACTTTGCGGCGATTGCCGGGGCTGGGCCGTTGCTTGGACCTGTGTTGGCGGCGCAGTTTGGATTCTTGCCGGGCTTTCTCTGGCTGGTGATCGGTGCGGTCTTGGCTGGGGCGGTGCAGGACTTCATCATCCTGGTGGCGTCGATGCGGCGAAATGGCCGCTCACTTCCTGAAATTGCGCGCGATGAACTGGGCCTGGTCACCGGCACGGCGACGGCGGTGGCGGTGCTCTTTATTGTGATTGTGGCGCTGGCCGGGTTGGGTTTTGCCGTCGTGAATGCGCTCTATCTGAATGCCTGGGGCACCTTCACGATTGCGATGACGATTCCCATCGGCTTCATCATGGGCTTCTATCTTCAGAAGTTCCGGCCTGGCCAGGTGGCGGAAGTCTCCTTGCTCGGTGTGGTGCTGTTGGTTGCGGTTGTGATCCTCGGGCGGGTGGTGGCTCAGTCTTCGGTTGCCGGGTGGTTCGAGTTGGAGCGAACGACGTTGGTCTGGGCATTGGCCGGCTACGGCTTTCTTGCTTCTGTCTTGCCCGGCTGGATGTTGC
>JANOOS010000406.1:0-3999 GCA_031421455.1 Nitrospira sp. | reverse complement strand
CCCATGATTTCAGAACATGTGTGGAACCAGGATTTTGACACGTTCACCAATGTCATCGATGTCTACGTGAATTATCTCCGCAACAAGATTGACCGGGGCCACTCAAAGAAACTGATTCACACGATTCGCGGAAGCGGATATATGCTGAAGGTCGACTGATGCCGCTTCGTGTCAGGCTCACTCTCTGGTACGGCACCGCTCTCGCGCTCATCCTCATCATCTTTTCAACCATCCTGTACCTGGTGACGGCTCGAAGCCTTCGCGATGCGGTCGATGAATCGCTGGAAGAAACCGCGGCGGCGGCCGTTCGGTCGCTGGAAGAACGCGGGTTCCTCCCTCTTATCGACGAAGACGAGCTCATGGCGCAGTTCCCCGAGCTGGCGCGCATCGATAAGTTTTTTCAGATATTCAGCCCGTCCGGCACCATTACTATTCGTTCGCCGAACGTGAAACAACAGGAGATGCCCCTGAGTCGCCAGGCTCTGGAAGTCGCCTACTCAGGCCGCTCGCTCCTCGAATTCGCAAAATACCCCAAGGAGCCGGCCTTACGCCTCATTTCGGTTCCCATTATCTATCGGGGCAACCTGCTCTATATCATCCAGGTCGGCACCTCGATGGACTCCGTCGAAGAGACCCTGAACCGTCTGTTGTTAGTACTGCTGGTCAGTATACCCATCGCGCTGGCCGTGTCGCTTGCCGGAGGCTGGTTCATGGCCGGCCGAGCCCTTCGCCCGGTCGATACGATCACGCTGGCTGCCCAACGCATTGCCGGAGGCGATCTCACACAGCGACTGACGGTTCCGGCCTCGGCCGACGAAATCGGCCGTCTGACCAATACGTTTAATGCCATGATCGACCGGCTCGAAACGTCCTTTCGGCAGATCCGTCAGTTCAGCAGCGATGCCTCGCACGAACTGCGCACGCCGTTGACGGTCATGAAAGGGGAAACCGAACTCGCGCTTCGGCGTCCTCGCGAAACCGACGACTACAAAGTCGTCCTAGAGAGCAATCTGGAAGAAATCGACCGGATGACGCGCATAGTGGATGAGTTGCTCTTTCTCTCCCGGGCCGACATGGGTGAGGTAAAGATGGAACGTTTGCCGGTCTCACTGGACACGCTTGTTGAGGATCTCCACCGGCAAGCTTCGCTGTTGGGGCAGGAACGGGACAACCAGGTCGTGCTACGAACTACCGCACCGGCAGTGGTATTGGGAGATGAACTACGTTTGCGCGAACTGTTCTTGAACCTTCTCGATAACGCGGTCAAATATTCTCGCCCCGGCGGTGCAGTCGATATCGCTCTGACGATCGAACAGACTCACGCACGGGTGTCCGTGACCGACCACGGTATTGGGATCGCGCAAGAGGATCAGACTCGGATCTTCGACCGGTTCTATCGCACCGATGAGGCTCGGGCCCATACTAAGAAGGGCACGGGCCTTGGGCTGGCTATCTGCGCCTGGATTGCCGAATCCCATCGCGGGCGTATCGAGGTCCAGAGTAAAGTCGGCGAAGGTTCGACCTTTACGGCGATACTGCCGCTGGCCCCTGCCCCCGCAGCGGCTAAACGGTCACTCAAGCCCTCCTAACTCTTCTCCTATTGGGGGTGTTAATGGTTTTACCCTTCCTTAGCGTGCGCGACGCGAGGGAATCTCTTGGTGCCCGGGTAGTGCTTTTTCCCCCATACGATGATCGCTTCCAATACCGGCTTTAGGCCCTCGCCCTTTTCTGTGAGAAGGTATTCATAGCGAACGGGGTTCCGTTGGTATGCATGCCGGGTCACAAGGCCGCTCGTCTCCAGTTTCTTGAGTCTATCCGCAAGGATGTTTGAAGCGATCTTTTCCGGAGAGGACGTGAACTCCTGATATCGTCTCTTGCCCAAGACCAGATCGCGAATAACCAACAGCGTCCATTTATCCCCGAGAGTATCCAGCACATTCGTGATCGGACAAGATGATCGCTTAAATTTCATTTTGCCACCCATCTGCTCACCATCGCCCAACATTGCCCATCATCTTACCCATTTAGAACTACCGAGTTACAGCAAATAATGCAGTTCAGATACTTGCATTTTGCAAGACGATTGACTACCATAACTTGCGAAACGCAAGTGACTGAGTTGCGCATTCAAGCCAGGAAGGATTTGTAATCTGTTGAAGCTCTATCAATGTGAATGCGCCTGTGGCACTCCCTGCTTAAGTCATTTTGTTGCAAGGTAGTTCAAGTCATCTGGCGCTCTGCCTGGCAAGCGACATGACTCAAGATCATTCGGCGTTCTGATAAGAAAGGAGGACTGACTGATGGATCATTAGCCCCAAAAGAGTCGACATGATCTATTCGGAAATAGACAAGACTATGGGTCTTAATATTCAAGACAAGTCCAACATTGCAAATGCCCAACCCATAAGGAGGGACAAGATATGCCGTTATGGAAAGTTTATCATCCCGTCGGAGCGTTCTCTGCTGAAGACAAAAAGGCGTTGGCCAAGCAGGTTACAGAGGTGTACGCGAGCATTCCGATCCCTAAGTTCTATGTGGTGTTCATTTTTGAGGAGATCGCCAAGGACTCCTGCTTTGTCGGTGGCGAGCCGCATAACACATTTGTCCGGTTCAAGATCGACCAAATTGCCAGGACGTTACCTGGTCCGGTGCTTAGAGAATGGTGGATCAGGACACTCGATCAAGTCATTGCTCCCTTCGTATAGGACAGGGGGTACGATTGGGAAATTTCCATCGACGAGACACCTTGCGATCTGTGGTCCCTTCAAGGGGAACCTGCTCCGCCTTTTGAATCTGTCGCTGAGAAGCGGTGGGTGAAGGAAAATAAGGCGAGTCCCTACACTGTAGCGGAAAAGATTCCTGTCAATCTCATCCTCACTCCAGGACTAGCGGACCGTTAGGTTTCGGCATCACTGGTCATGAGCGTTTGGGAGTGGGACGTTCCGATGTAGTCATCGCCAGAATTCGAAGTCCTACCCAAGAGAGATGACGGCCAATGTGGCAACGTCATCTTTCTTGGGCTAAATTCCTACCTCTTCAGCCAAGTGTCTTCGCTGCGCGGACGTATTAGCGTGAATGTTCCGAAAGCAGCGCTCATCTTCTAGCGTCGAGGTCAAGCGTGGAAGCGCATTTGGGGGAAGACTCAGGCGGCAAGAACACGCTGTGGGCACGCTATGGTGTCACGAGTTTGTATGTCTAAGATGACATAAGCAGATCTTGTCGGATGCTCAAAAAGTTCGTCCGGCAAGGCCGCAGCGAGTGAAGATCCGAGGCGTACCCTTGGGGTACGTTGAGGGTCTGAACGATGCGAGAACGCTGCCGGCGGACTTTGGGGGCATCCGGCTAATCAAACACCACGGTTTTTCTGCCATACACCAATACCCGTCGTTCGACATGGCGGCGCACGGCGCGGGCCAGCACAATTTCTTCCAGATCCCGGCCTTTTCTTACCAGATCCTCGACCGTATCCCGGTGGCCCACACGCATGACGTCCTGCTCGATGATCGGCCCTTCATCCAGATCTTCCGTCGCATAGTGCGCCGTGGCCCCGATGATTTTCACGCCCCGGTCATAGGCCTGCCGATAGGGATTAGCGCCGATGAAAGCCGGCAGGAAGGAGTGATGGATATTGATGACTGGACAGCCGACCTGGGACAGAAAGGCGCCGCTGAGAATTTGCATGTACCGGGTCATGACCACCAGTTCGATTCGGTGCTCCTTCAGCAGGGCCAGGACTTGCTGTTCCTGCTGCGGCTTGGTCTCCTTGGTCACGGGATAGACGGTGAAGGGAATCTTGAATAGTTCGGCCCAGACGGCGCAGCTATCATGATTGGAAATAATCACCGGAATATCGATGTGCAGCTCGTCGCGTTTGTGCCGTTGGAGCAGATCTGCCAGACAGTGGTCCTGCTTCGAGACCAGCATCGCGACCCGCATTCGGCGACTGGATGGGCGGACTTCATAGCGCATGTCGAAGGTCTTCGCGACCGGGGCGAAGGC
>JANOOS010000405.1:0-2568 GCA_031421455.1 Nitrospira sp. | reverse complement strand
ACTCTGTGGAGTCGGCCACCGGATCACCCCTTCCTCTATTTGGCAGCCGGCATCCTAGGAGGATTCTGGCTCGTCGCCGACGGATGGTTGCTTCGCCAACGCAAGCGCTTGATCGAAAGTATTCCAACCTCGACCATCCGTTCACTGGCTCTCGGGTTGGTTGAGATCAGTGGACAAGCCCAGCCGGAAGAGAATCTCCTCTCCGCGCCCTTCAGCGGACTTCCCTGTGTGTTCTACACCTATGCGGTAGAAGAGCGCGTCAGCTCCGGGAAACATACACGATGGGAGACCATTGCGAAAGGCACGTCGGAGCAGCCCTTTTTTGTCAGCGATGCAACTGGGCGAGTGCTTATCGTGCCCCTTGGCGCCGAGCTGATCTTGCAGGATGAACACACTTTTCGAAACGATTGGCTCGGAGCATTGCCCCCCACAACCATCACCGGATTGAATCGCCTGGGGATTTCGACTGAACGCTGGATGGGGAGCAAGACATTACGGTGCCGAGAATCATTCATCCTTCCTGAAAAACTGGTTTACGTTCTCGGAACAGCCCATGAGCACCTCGGTGCAACAGAACGCGTCGAAAACTCCGCTCGCCTCTACATCGGGAGCAGCCGAGACCATGCGTTCATTATCTCAGATCGAAGCGAAAAGGACTTACTGTCCCGATTGCGGTGGCAGGTGTTGGCCTATGGGGCAGGAGGCCTGGCACTGGCTGCGACCTGTGTGAGCATCATCTTCAAATACTATCTGACAACAGTATCTTAACTGTCATACCCAAAGGAGCACGTCCATGAATACCACTTTAATAATCGGAAGCCTGCTCGTGATCGGGCTGACTGTGCTCGTCGCCTACGTGGTTGGCGTCTACAACATGCTGGTTCGGCTCTTCAATAACATCGACAAGGCTTGGTCGAATATCGACATCATCCTGAAGCAGCGGCATGATGAACTTCCCAAGCTCGTCGAAGTCTGTAACAGCTACATGATTCACGAACGCGAGACGCTGGAATCCGTGACCAAAGCCCGCACCGCCTATAGCACAGGGCTGAATATCGACGACAAGGCGCAGGCGGAGAATCAGATCGTCGGCGCTTTAGGAAAACTCTTCGCCGTGGCCGAGCAGTATCCGGATCTGAAAGCCAATCAAGAATTCTTAGCCCTCCAGCAACGCATATCGGCACTGGAAAGCACCATTGCCGATCGACGCGAGTTCTATAACGATTCGGTCAACCTGTACAATATCGCCATCCAACAGATCCCGACGTTCTGGGTGGCTCAGGAGATCGGATACACAGCGAGGCCATTGTTGACAGTGTCGCCGTCCGATCGCAAAGACACGAAACTCGCTTTTGCCAATCGCATGCCTGTAGCAGCATAGCCTGCACCATCGGTGGATCGTGGTAGTAATGCTGGAAGGGCGTTGCTTGACCTGACACTTCTCCACCGCGTCCTTCCATAAGGATAACGGCCTAGCTTGGGCCTTAACCGCGCACGTCGAGCGAGCACCGCCCTGCGTCTCAACTCCACCCTACTCGAGGAATAGCCACCTGCAGGCCGCCGATTACAAATTCAGACCTAATGATGCCATGGCCCTCGCCTTAAAAGCTCGAACGGGGCTGAATATCAGTTGTGGAAGTGATGGGCGTTCGGAGGTTGGTCATCGTCTTGGCGCGACCGTGCTCCTGACAATAGCTGCTGAGTTCTAACTCCAAGTGCAACACTTCACGTCCAGATGGGCTAGGGTGTTGCCATGCGAACGAGATCCTATCGACACATGAGTGCCGAAGAACGTGAAACCTTGAGTCTGGGCCTCGCACATGGCCATTCGTTGTGGGCAATGGCTTCGGTGTTGCCATGAGCGCCCAGCACCGTGAGCCGCGAGCTTGCCTGCAACGCGATGCGCGCTTCCTATCGGGCCTGCGCGGCACAGACGCTGACGACAGCCCGAGCCCATCAGCCACGAAGTCCGCGCAAACTCCTAGATCCTTGGCTATGGCAATACGTGCGGACGCAGTTGGCCGAGGGCTGCTCATCCGAGAAGATTGCCGGGCGGCTTTAACGCGCGGATCCTCACGACATGGGGAAAAAACTGTCGGCGGAGACCATCCATGTGGGCCTGTATGTGCTGCCCCGCAGTGCTCTGAGGAGCGCACTGCTTGCGGGGCTGAATCAGGCGCGCAACGGTTGACAGGCAAGGAGACACCTTGCATCAGAGCGAGATGGTCATTTATCTCGCCTTTCCGTATTCGCCGTCGACTTTGCTCGTTCATTTCCGTGACACGCGTTCGCTCACGAGATGAACTCCAGACTGGCGGTGCCTAGGTCATACATCGTGCCGACGATCTTGATGCTGCCTTTGGCTTCCAGTTCCTTCAGCAAAGGGCTTTTTGCGCGGATCCCGGCGACCGTCAACTCCACGTTCTTGCGTGCGACGGCGTTCACGAAGATGTCATCCTTCGAGGTGCGCTCGCCGTCATACCGGGTTGCTTCGATAGCCGGGCGAATCTTTTCCAGCAGCCCGGTGAGGTGGCCGAGTTGGACTTTGTCAATTGCACCTTTGACCGC
>JANOOS010000404.1:0-23883 GCA_031421455.1 Nitrospira sp. | reverse complement strand
ATATCCAAAATGCCGATCGCGTTATTCTCCTGCAAGGTGACCCACGCCGTCTTGGAATCGTGCGACACAGTGATGTACTCCGGCTCAATGTCCTGCGCAAACGTGGCATTGGGGCCGTAGATGCGGATGCTGGAGGCATTCTCCTGTGGGATAGCGAGGCTGAACGTCGCGGTCCGCACATCGAGCTGTGTGAGGCTGGTGACATCTCGTCGCATCTCGATGATGCTGACCGAGCCTTCAGGGTCTACGGAGGGCACCGGGTTGTTATTGTAGCTGTTGGGTTCTCCTTCGTTTGCGACGAGCAGCCACTTGCCGTTCGGCGAGAAGACGAGCATATCTGGCAGAGATCCGACCGTGAGGGTATTGAGGAGCGAACCGCTGGTGTTGAAGAACTTCACTGTCCCCAGGTCGGTTTTCTGAGGCCCTTCGATGGCCACGGCGACGATGCCGTCATGGACGGCCACGCTGTTGGGGTTGCCGCCGAGCGCGACAGTCTGGGTCAATACAGGCGTCTCGGGAGCGCCGATATCCACGATGTCGAGTTGCTTCAGCTCGAGATTGATGCTGAACAACCGCTTGGTCCCTGGATCATACGCGGATATTTCTGCTCTGGTAGTGGTCCCGCCGGCGCTGTAGCGGCCGATCTGCTTCAGCGTGATGAACTTCGAGTCTGCCGCCACGGCGATCATCGGCAGTCCCACCACGCTAAGTAAACCCATACTGACGACTAGCTGGTCAAACTTCATAGGAGTACCTCCATGCTGCATAAAAGTTGTCGACCCAATGCGGGTGGCACTATCACCGAGGCTGGTTAGGGGAAGATCAGAAGAGGGTTAAGATTGAGTTACACTGGAGGGGTGGGGGCAGCCTCAAGGCTGAAGGCCGAAGTGTTCGGAACTCAGAACTTCGAATCGTTCCTGTCGCGCTTTTCCCGTAAGTCTCGCCCCCCTCGCCTGCGTGCAGACATGCTCCTGAAACCGCAGGCAAGAAAACATGATAATGTTACAGATTCGTAATCAACCCGCAACGACGTAGTGACGTGAGTCCAGGTACAATTTAACCATCATGGTTGCACGTTAGGTTCGCGATTTCTTCTGAGAGCAAAGGGGGTGGATCATCATGATGACGGAACTCCGTGCCACATTTTTTCTCCTGGTGTCTTTCGTCTTTTTCTTGATCATCCTCGGTCTGCTCGGACTGAGTACAGTCATGAGCCCTAGCCGATGGATTGAACGAATGAGGTCAGCGGGCTGAGGATGTAAGCTCAGGCAGGGGCCGAGGCTGAGGGTTTGGAGGCAGTTATGGAACGACATCTCGATGCCGAGTTGAACGATCTCAAGAACAAGATCTTGCTGATGGGCGGCTCAGTCGAATCACAATTGCAGGATGTCTTGCAAGCGTTGACCGAGCGCGACTCAAACCTGGCGATTCGAGTTGTCGAGAACGATCTTCAGATCAACAGACTGGATCTCGAAATCGACGAGGCCTGCCTGCGCCTGTTGGCGCTCTATCATCCGAGGGCCGGTGATCTTCGATATATTACGACGGCTATGAAGATCTCCACGGAACTCGAACGGATGAGCGACATGGCTGAAAACATTGCCGAACGGGCGATTGAGTTGAACGACGAACCGCAGCTTAAACCCTATATCGATATACCGAGAATGGCTGATTGGACGAGCCAGATGGTCAAAGAATGTCTGGATGCATTTGTGAACAGCGATGTCGAATTGGCGCGAAAAGTTTGCCTGGATGACCCCTATGTCGACGACCTCACCGAGCAGCTGTTCAGAGAACTGCTCTCGTTCATGCTGGAAGATCCAAACACCATTACACGGGCAATACGTCTCACGTTCATCGGTAAGTATTACGAACGGATCGCCGACCATGCCACAAACATCGCTGAACTCGTCGTGTATATGGTGGAGGGCAAGATTATCCGGCATATGACCGCAGGATGATGAAAGCCGGGAGAGGCGTAGTCAGCGTAAGGTCCGAGATCCTTGATACTGAAGGGTTTCGGGTTCCGAAACGCGACTGTAACAATGGCCTGCCATACTTATCAAGGGTCACTGGGACTGAATGGAAACAGGTAGAAATGAGGTGCGCATGAAAGACAACTCCATAACGATGGCTGAAAAGAAGACCGTGGCGATTGTCGCGCATGACAACAAGAAACAGGATCTCCTGGCTTGGGCTAAGTTCAATCGTGAGGCGCTCGCAGGGCACCGGCTCATCGCGACAGGACCGACAGGAACCCTGCTCCGTACAGAGCTGGATCTTCCAGTGGAGTTGCTGCAAACCGGGCCCCTTGGCGTTGACCAACAGCTCGTGGCCAAGATCAGCGAAGGCGAAATCGACGTTATGATTTTCTTCTGGGATCCACTGGAGTCGCAACCACACGACCAGGATATGGAATCGCTGATCGGCATCGCCTTGGTGTGGAACATTCCGATCGCCTGCAACCGGGCCTCGGCGGACTTCTTGATCTCATCCTCTCTGATGTCGCAGGCGTATCAGCGGTTTGTGCCCGACTACGAGGGGCACAGTAATCAGCTGTTACGTTTGGACGTGGCATAACTTCTCCCGCTCATCCTTCAATAGTTACCTTGTGTCGGCAGGGACTTTACCGGTCCGTAACGTGAGTCGGCGAAGCTCATAGCAGACATAGAGTTCAAAGAGGATGATCGGCGGCACTGTCGGTTGGTTGTGCTGGTTTAGCTGTTGAAAGGAAGGTATGTACAAAGGAAAGTTGTCTCGGCTGCAAGTATTTGCGACAGAGATCAGTACCCTGGCGTTTCATGCCGTGGTCGTCGGGCTCAGCGCTGGAATTGCCTGGTCGCTCCCGAACATTGCCCGGCAATTCCTGGCCTTCTGGTCGCATATCGAGCAGGAAAAGATACTGTTGCTGACCATTGAAGTCGGGGTAGCGCTGCTTCTCATCGTCATGTCCAATTACCTGTGGCAGGCCTATAAAGACCGCCGCCAGGCTGTGATGGCGAGAGGGGCGGGGCTGGTCTCGTTTTTCCCGTTGCACGACCCGGGTGCCGGAAGAAGAATTCGCGAACTCAAACAACAGCAGAGTCTGGGTCGAACTGTCCTGGCCATCGGGGTGACCGGTCATGGCACGGTCGTGGACAACAAGGCCGAGATGCATGCCTTACTTGAGACATGCCTTGAAGCGAAGCTCATCCTCTTGAACCCGTTCTCGGAAGAAGCCGCGCGGAGAGCCCAGTCTCTCTCGCATCCTGACATTTCCTCGGATCGGTTTCAGCAGGAGTTGCACGACACCATTGCCTTGATCAAACGCTTTCGCATCAACGGCAAGGTCATTCGGTTGAAGCTCTACTCCGATCGTCCGCATCTGCGGATGGTGATCCTCGGCGACTACCTGTGGCTCCAGCACTATCACACAGGACTCGACGTGCGCTGGATGCCAGAATATGTCTTCCAACACAATCCAGACCATCACGGGCTCTATACGCTCTTCTATCAGTACTTCACCAAGCGATGGGAGAACCGGGAAATTCCCGAATATGACTTTGAGACCGATGAACTGGTCTATCGGGCGAGCAGCGGCAGTGAGTTGCGGAGGGAACCGTTCGGGCCAGGAGACTCGTCTGGGTCGATAGCTTCGGAAGTGACGTTGTTTGAGCCGAGCTTGGGGTAGGTCAAGCCGAAGTCTGAGAGGATGCTGAAAGCTCCTCCAGCATCGTCCGTCTTTTGTCCAAAGCCAAAGATCAGAGCATATGGCTTATGGCCAATCGCATGGCCGGAGAGTGACTGCAAGCCTGTCTTTGTCCGTGCTACACACCATACGCTATCAGCTCCCTTTTCTTGCGAGATACGCTTCACGTTTCACCATTCACGTTGTGTCTTCCTCAGTGTCCTCCCATCGGAAGGAATGAGATTGCAATGGAGATAGCGATCAGGACGATGATGATCCACTCAAGCACTTCCATGTGTCGGGTGGTCGCGCGGTTCGACATCTTGCTGTAAATGCTTTCCAACGTCTCCAGCTTGCGCAGAATGCTCGCATCCCAGGCTTCCAGGTGGAAACGTTGGGACGCAAGGCGATAGACGCGCGCCAGATACTGGTCGCCTAACAGCTTCAAGGTGTTCGTCACCCGCTCGAAGAGGAGCGCGCCGTCGACTTGCAGCTGCGCGATATAGGTGGTGTCTTTGTCGTGCAAACCGGGGAGCGGCAGCAGGCGCGGCTTTCGAGCGAGGGCTGCGTACCCCTGGTCCAGCGCCGCATCGAGCTGTTCGTCGAGCATCCGCATTTCTAGAAGTTCCACATTGGCGAATTCCAGCACGGCTCGCACGTCGTCCATCTCTTTTCCAAAGATCACGGCCGAGTGCCAATCGATGAGCGCGGCGTCTTCGACTCCGTACGAAATGCGGCAGGACGTGGCATCTTGAATTTCCTGGGCTGCGAGCGGCATCCGTTCTCCGCGCAGCACCTGTGCCAGTTCCGTTTCCCGGCTTGTCCAGGGCGGGAACGATTGTTCCGGCGAATAGGATTCAATCGAGAAGATGATGTAATCCTCCACCTCTTTGGCGGTCTTGGGCCGTTCGATCGACGGATGAATCGCCTGCACGAGCTGCTCTACCCGCTTGCGCGATTCCGTGAGTAAGGACTTGTTCTCGTAGAGCGACTCGCTCAGTTCGAGCAGACCCTCGAAGGGACCGTCCAGCGTAAACCGGTAGGTGATGGTCACGGCGCCGAAGTCGTACACCATCACTTCGACCGTAGGGCTGGATTGATATTGGCCGACCGCGAGGCTTCCTCCTTCTTGCATGAGGCGCAGCGGCGCAGGCCGGTATTCAAAATACTGCGGAGCTCTGGTCTTATGCCGGAGGCGGCTGCGTTCCCTGTCAGCCGTGATCCGGCGGTTGACGTCCTCCAAATCGATCGACCACCCGACATCGTAGGCAAACACCGCATAACAGGTGCCTTTATTGATCGTCAGTGAAGCTGCTGAAACGGTGTTCATCGAAACCCTTCTCTTCGCGAAGACGAACGACGCTCCACGCTGCAAGAGCCGCGGAGTGGTCTGCTAAGGAGACGACAGTTCCTGTACGACGCCCCGATCATCGTAGCGGATACGAATTTCACTCCGCAATCGCTCTTTCGTCTTCGTGTTCATATCCTTGGCGCCTAGGCCAGGGTTGATCGGTTGCATGCCTGTTGTGGCTGTTCCGAAAGGGCCGGCCTGGGCGGTGGGAATTTCAAGCCGCGGGGCGGACGATCCGGAAGCAGTGGGGCGGTAGACGGCAGTGTCTCCTTGGGGGGACGCAATGACCCAATTAGGCTGCCCGTATCGTGAGATCACCTCGTCCTTCGTGGTCGCACCGACACGAATCCAATCCGGATGGTCGGGGGTCGAGACACAGGCAACGAGAAGACCGAGTAGACCCAGCATCGGTGGGAACGTGTACATAAGCGAAGAAAGAACCGTGCGTGTCCGTGCATTTCTCATCAGCCCACCTCCATCGTAAGACTGAATCCACCATATCCTTTCTCACCCAGTCGAGGCAAATGTCTGTTCGCCTTGCTCGATATTTAGGAGCACCATCTCTTAACGCCGTTGTTACGAGTTTTTGACGATGGATAGATCGGTTCGTAACAGACTCCTGAGACAGTGTGGCCTGTGAGGATGGCGATAATGAGCCGGCGAGGAGAAGACTGCAGCTTCTTCAGACCGTTTCGTGACGCGGCATCCGGTTCTTCTTCGTTTGCGAGCCACCGTCCGCTTCATTGTATGCCTGCGAAAGGGAGGAGAATGCCGATGACAGTCCAGAGTCAGTCAAGAGCAGTCAATCAACCGCATGTGCCGATACAGATTACGGCACGCTCACTGCTGCTGGTGTCGTCCGGCACAGTGAGGAAATGTGAAAAGGAGTCAATGATGGTCAAATTCAGAAAGCAAATGACGAAATGGGGGCTGCCGGCGGCGAAGGTATCGCTGGCCGCCTCACTTGCACTGTCGCCTCTCGTCACTACCCAGGCGATGGCATTCACCGGGCTCGATGGGCTGGATTTTGGGACGTTCGTCCAACGTGGACTGGAGCAGTTCTCCCAAGTGTGGTTCGGCGTCGGCAAACCGCTGAAGGAATCCGCACCTCCAACGGCCTTGTTGAATTATCGCACCTCAACACAACGCGCCTCAGATCAAGTCCTCCTCGCCGAAGGCCTCAAGGCCGAGTACGTGACTCGGAATGCCGGGAATGCGGCGGACATGTTTGCCTTCTGGCCATCCGATGAGAGTCCGACGCACCTTATTTTCTGCATTGAGGGAGGGCGTCAGGACCTTGGAACCTTCCTGCCGAGCGGGATCAATAAGCTCAATCCCGCCGTGCAGCGCATCAAGCTGTCGGACGGCTCGGTGGAGACCATCCTTCGCGGGACGATTGCCTGCGACGGCATTCGCCGTACACCGTGGCAGACGATCCTTGCGACCGAGGAAGCGAGCGACGGGGGAGCGTACGAGATCATTAACCCGCTGAACACCACCAACCATACGATCGCGGATCGTGGCTTGGGGAGCATCATTGATGAGAACGGCGCTCCCTCCACATTATCGATCGTGAAGCGGACGGCGTTGCCAAAGATGGCTTGGGAAGGGATCGGCATTACTCCAGAGGGCGTCGTCTACGCCGGAGATGAACTGCGACCGGGCACTCCAGCGAATGCAGACGGCGGCGCGATGTTCAAGTTCGTCCCGGCAAATCCCAGGTTGGTCAACGGTCCCATCGGCTCTCTCTCTGAATCTCCGCTGACAGCCGGAAATGTCTACGCATTACAGGTATCTTGCCAGAGCGCCTCGCAGCAATTCGGGCAGGGCTGTGAAATCGGTAACGGCGCTTGGATCAACGTGAGCGCGGCGAACGCGCGCGCGGATGCCAATACGGCTGGTGCCACGGGCTACTATCGTCCGGAAGATTTGGAGTTGGATGGTGAGTTTGACGGCCCAGGCGCGCGTTTCTGCTGGACGAATACCGGACTGGCCGACGGGGGCAACTACGGCGAAGTCTTGTGCGGCGTGGATTCCGCTCCCCTGACTGCGAGCGCGACTCAACGCACCGTCGTGGTGAACCGGTTTGTGGAGGGCGACCAGGATATGAACCAGCCGGATAACTTTGCATTTCAGCCGAAGACCGGCAATCACTACGTGATCGAGGACAATCCGAATGGCGACATTTTCGCCTGCTTGCCGGATGGCGGAGACCGAGACATCAAGACAGACGGCTGCGTGAAGATTCTGTCGGTCAAGGACACCTCTGCCGAGCCGACGGGTTTTAGGTTTACGGCCGATGGCAGAACTGCGTACCTATCGATTCAACACAGTGAGGATAGTTCGATGCCGAAATTCGACGATTATGCGACGGACGACATCATCAAGATCACCGGGTTCAAGATTCCGTTTCGGTTTCAGCGCTAAGGTGCGGTGACCCGCGCGGTTCCTGTTCAGTCAGCATGGCGTGTGCGCCGATCTTTTCGGCGCGCACGCCGGGCTTCCAACTTTATGCACAGATCATTTAATCAATCCCTGGTGACGTATTTCCCTGACCCAGCGCTCGCACTCCGCCGCGAAATGCTGGTGACGGGGCTTTTCAAATATATGGCAGAGATTCAAGAGATCGAGGGCGGCTATGCGTTTAAATTTTGCCGATCAGAACTTCTCGTCAGGCGGATCGCCGACTATATCGTGTTCGAGGGACAGCATTCCCCGCAACTGACCTTCGCGCTTGCCGCGGAGTTAAACGACGGTGCCGTGTGGCTACAGATACGAGGGCTGGACACCGAGAAGGATCACATTCGGAGCGCGTACATTACCTACCAGATGCAAGTCAGTCCTCCAGCCTAGATTGTTTGTTTGGTTCATTTGGTTGGACCAGACTAACCAGACAAACTAAATGAACAAGATCATGTCAGAGAGAGGCGACGCTCGTGGAATGCCAATAGCGTGGGGAATGTGAACAGACCGATCGCGGCCGGTTACCGAGATTTCACTGATTCTTATGGTTCCCGACTGATCGCTTCCCCGAGGGGGAAGCGCGAACGAAAGATGCCGCAGCTTGAGCGCGCCGGGTTATTTTCAGCTTCTGGAAAATGATCCGGATGTAGTTCTTCACGGTTTTATCGCTGAGTTCCATCGATAAGCCAATTTCCTTATTCGTTTTCCCTTCGGCCACGAGTGCGATAACACGCTGCTGCTGGGTAGAGAGGGTCGTCTGCTGAGGCGCAGATGCCTCCTCTTTCTGCAACTGCATACGGGTCAGAAGAGGCTGAGTAATGGCCGGATCGAGGATCGACTGCCCTTGGGCTACGGCATGGATGGCTTGCTGCAACTCTTCGTTGCTCACGTGCTTTAACAGGTAGCCGGACGCCCCTCCGACGATCGCGGCGAGCACCGCCTCATCATCTTCACAGGAGGAGAGAAAGAGTACCCGCGTGCCGGGACAGGAATCTCTGATGGCACGGCAGGCATCTATTCCACTACTACCGGACAAGCTGATATCCATCAAGACTACATCCGGTTGAAGGCGACTGGATTCAGCAAAGGCATCTGTGACGGTAGCCGCTTCGCCGACCACGCTGAAACAGTCCTGTCGACTCAGCATGGTCTGTAACCCCTCTCGAACAATTTCCTGATCGTCCACGATCAACACTCTAATTGGTTTCATGAAGGTATACAGCTATGAGGAACCATTGTTTGAATTGACGGTTGTGAGTTGAAAAACGAGCCGTCTCATGAGTCGAAATCAGACGAGCGTCGGCTTATTCTTCTTCCATCGGTCGCTTCCGTAGATGGGTGTGCGGCCCCGGTTTGGTTTTGGATAGGGGCGGCGTTGGCGGTTGAAGGCGATGACATGGTCGATGACATCCCCGCAATGGACGCATCGCAGAGCTGGGACTCTGCTTCCTCCCTCACAGATGATCTCTGGCACTCTCAGGCCGGCACAACGGGTGCAGTGCATAATCAATCTCTCCTGATGATAGGGTTGTGGGTCGTGGGGGGACGGTATGGTGTCTTCTCAAGGAAGCTGTAGCCCGGGGCTTGTCCCTTCTCCTGGCAGGGATAAGGGACAAGCGCGGGGAGCCAGGTGCGTGAGGGGGGGCAGCTGGACTCCGATGTGCGGGCAAGAGCGGTGAAAATTCCGGCATCGAATTAATTCCTCGATGGTTGTTGCTCAATGACGGTGAGACAGGGGACGCAGTAGAGCGAATCAGGCTGTACCTTGAGCCTGGCATAGGGAATTTCTTGGTTGCATCGTGTGCAGACTCCATACGAATGCCCCTGCAAGGACGTGAGCGCCTGCTCGATCCGGCGAAGTTTTGCGAAGGCGAGCAGTTTCACGGACAAGGCGATATCGTTCTCATGCTCGGAGGCTGCTTGATCGAGCGGGTCGGAAAAGAGTTCCGGTTCTGTGGTGATCAGCTGCGACATCATGGTTTCGTGTGCAAGCACCGTTCGGAGTCTATTCAGTTCGTTCTGAAGGTCAGAGTAATTCTGGCTCTTCCGCATGGGGGCGTTTGGACCCTTGGATGAAACAATTCTCCGGACATGGTTCGATGAGCTTATGTTTGGCATCGGCGTCACCTCCTTGTGGTATTACATCTACTATGTGTAAGGCACCGGAGGATCAGCGGCAGATCAAATTTCTGTAACACATGGGCGTGCGATAAGAGGGAGAAGCGAGACGGGTAGTCCGGCAAAGAAGTTCTGAGTTCTGGGTTCTGAGTTGTTAGAGGCAGATAAGAAAGCCGAGACGGGGGAGAGTTCGAAAGAAGTTAACATGCTTGTTACACACCGTTATGCCAGGCGTAATGGTGAAAGGCCAGACTCAAGAGAGACGGGTGAGACAGGCGGGAAAGCGCGATACGATGTTCGAAGTTCTTGGTTCGAAGCTGTGAAAACCTCGAACTTCGAACTTCGAACTTCGAACCTCGAACTGTTATGAGTATTGGGGATAAGGAGATTTGAGTGTCAGTCACCATGATAAAAATGTTTGCGGTTTTGACTTCGTGCGTTCTGCTGTGTGTAACAGCAGGCTGTGTGCGGCCTTCGAAGTATATCGACATGGCCTGTGGAAAAATGCCTGGCGAGACGTTGCTCGATCGAGAAGCGGCGATTCAATGTCAACAGTTCCGGCAGGACGAAGCGGCCACAGCCGTCTACAACGAGGCGACCTTGATTCTGAAGTCGTACCGGGGCTGTTTGGAGAAGTACGAGCGGGCGCCGGCGAGCGCCCGTGAGTATTGCGGGCAGTACGGGAAAGCGCTGCGAGATATCGGTTTGCAGATTAAAGAGCCTCTAGACACAGAGCCTCCCATTAAAGATACGGCTCGAACTCCAGGGAAGCCTAGGTAGCTAGGCTGAAGCCGAGCGAGGATCTGATCTGCGCATCTGAGTCTCAATCTTAGCCCGAGCCTTCCAATAATCCTGGGTAGACAGCATTTCCTCAATGCGGTTCTTGAGCATAAAAAAAACCTGATCAAATGCCGCGTCTATGTTGGCATCTGACCCAGTGACTTTGGCCGGGTCAGGCGTGCCCCAATGCAGCTTTTTAGGATTGTCGGGGAATAATGGACAGCTTTCGCCCGCAGCCTGATCGCAGACCGTGATTACCAATTCGAACGGCTGCTCGGCAAACTCATTCCATGACTTGCTGCGAGGCTGGCCGGGATTAATTCCATGCCGATGTAATGTCTCGATAGATTTCGGGTGAACATATCCTGCCGGAATGCTTCCGGCACTCCATGCCTGATAGCGGCCTCGACCAAGATCATTGATCAGCGCTTCAGCCATTATGGAACGGCAGGAATTCCCTGTGCAGAGGACCAGTACTTTAAGCGCATCGGACTTCATCAGCCGCAGCAGCCAGTGGTTTTTTCAGAGGGCTCACAGCATTCAGCTTGCCCCATTGTTTCCGGCGTACAGCACGCACCGTCTGTCTGATCGGGATGGCCGGAGAATAGCTGGGCATCCTCCATCGTCCGGTATGCTTCCCATGGAATGCCGGCGGGGTCTTGTATCCATGACTTGTCCGACCGGGCGTAGCAGCAGACGGTTTCGCCTTCCTCGACCACGGCCATTTCCCCGGCCTTGAGGCGGTCGCGCAACTCTGTCAGCTCGCTCTCTTCCTCGACCTGGATGCCAAGGTGATCGACGCCATTTTTCTTTGCACGTGTGGATATCGCGAAGTTTACACGGGGGTCTTCGAGCAACCATTTGGCGTAATCAGTCTTCGTTTTGACCGGCTCTGCACCGAAGAGGGCGCTGTAAAAGCGGATGGATTCATCGAGTTTTTCAACCCCAACATGGATATGGAAACGTTTCATGATACTTCCTCCTCTTGCTGACAACAGTGTGAGAGTTCAATGATCGAGCAGTTCCGCTTTTTATCATTGCGGATGCTGGCAAATTCAACGCGGCAGCAATCCTCGACCATGTAGCGAATGAGCCCTGAAAAAAACTCGAAGTTAGCGCTGTAGATCACAGATCTGCCTTCCCGTCGCGACAGGACGAGACCCGCATGGCTCATATGAGACAGGTGAAACGACAACGTATTATGCGGAATATGTAAGGATGTACTCAGTTTTCCGGCCGGCGAGCCTGCCGAGCCATGTTCGACGAGCAAACGAAACACACGCAGGCGGGTTTCCTGCGACAGCGTACTGAAGGCGGCAAGAGCTTGATCAATGTCCATATGTCCAGACTACTAGACATAATTAAAATAGTCAATCGCCGTAGGAAGTGCTGAGGACTGAGTCAGTTACGGACAACTCAGAACGCAGAACTCAGAACTCAGAACTTCGAGCCCCGTCCGTCGCGCTCATCGCGCGCCGCTCCTAGAGCGCCCCTGCCTGGCAGTCTCGCGGTTCCCAACGTTGGGACCGCCGATCTTGATCGAAGTACACACGATAGCCTATGCATCGAGAGTTCCCTGCAAGGAATTCGAAGTCCCACACCTCGTTTCCAGTCGGTAGTTTCTTGAGCCGCTGGGGGTAACCGAATCGGCGGATCAAGTCGTCCTGGGCGATCTGGCCGATACTGGCTTCGAATTCAGCCACACGAGGATGACTGCAAGACGGAAGGAGCGGGAGCAGGAGAAGACACCCTGGAAGGAGGCACCATTTCAAACGACGTGTCATTGTCACGATAGCATGCTGCAGCCGATTACATTTGTCTGCGAATCATGCGGCGTCGGCGAGAAGAAATCAAGCGGCAGTCAAGGGCGGCATGGATTCGTCCGTGGGGTACCTTAGTGGGAGCCGAAAGGGATCGGTGGGCGTCTGGTAGCTTGCCAGACTCTGTTCGATGGATTGATGGCACCAGGCGGTCAGTTTATGCCGATCGCCGGCTGAGCTTTCGATGGGATCTGTATATGATACCTGCGCGCGTGTGGTCGGCTGAGCAAGAATATTCCTGATCGATGCGAATAATGACTGACTGCCGACAACGGGGGTATCGGTGCCGAGTGAGCCGTCGAGCCTGCTGTAACGGATTCCGACAGGCCAGATCAGCGCCTCGGCTGCGAGGGCAGACTCAAGCAATCCAGAATGGAATGCGTGAACGGATGCGCTGCCGGTTCTGGTCCCGTCAGAGAAGAGTGCGATACAGTCTCCACGCCGAAGAAAGGTGGCGACAGATTTCTTCACGCGGACCAACTCACGTTGGCTGGTCCGTTTGAAAAATATTGTACCGGTTCTGGCGGCCATCCACCCGACCAGCGGCCAATGCCGCACTTCCGCCTTGGCCACAAACCGCACTCGCCGACAGGCGTTCATGACCAGAATGTCCATCCATGACACGTGATTGGCGACAAACAGCACAGACGACACTTTCTCCGGTGGCGTCTCGCCGCGCAGGTTCACACGAACTGACAAGACATCTAAGACTTCGCGGCACCAGCTCTCAATGATCACGTCCCGCTCGGAGGGTCGAAGGTGAGGGAAGACGCAGCCGATAAGGAGCAGTCCCTTAAGCAGCTTCAGGACGAGTCGGCTTCCCCGTTGCAGCTGGGTTAGGCAGCCGGTGCGTGGTTTTGGCATGGCGCTCCCAAGAAAGGTTTGGCAAAGATCCGCTTGCCCATCTGTATCAAGCTTGGACCGGCCATGTAACAGGAAGGTCAACTCTCTGTGAAACAAGAGTTAATTTGCTGGGGAAGGAGCGCAAAGGGGTGAAATGCAGTCCCTAGATTCAGTCGGGCGAGTTGCGGTCTTTGAGTTTGTATCCAAGAGATTTGACCGAGATGATGGCGTCCTCTAGTAACTGGATTTTGAGCTTCAGTCGGCGGATATGCACGTCCACGGTCCTGGTGGTGCCGTAGTAGTCATAGCCCCAAACGGTATTCAAGAGGACGTCGCGGGTCAACACCCGGCCTGGGTGCCGCAGAAGTTGTTCGAGCAATCCAAATTCTTTGGCGGTCAAGGGGATCTCTGCACCGTCGAGCAGAACTTCATGTCGCGCGAGATCCACCAGCAACGGTCCGTATGCATAGGATGTTTGTTTCGGGTCATCGGCTCGCTCCAATCGTCGGAACAGAGCCTTCACTCGCGCGACCAACACTTTCGGGCTAAAGGGCTTGGTGACATAGTCGTCGGCTCCCAGCTCAAGGCCGATGATGGTGTCGGATTCTTCGGCCTTGGCAGTCAACATCATGATAGGAAGCAAGGCGGTATCTATCGAAGTGCGGATTTTCTTGCAAATTTCCAATCCGTCCATCTCTGGGAGCATGAGATCTAGAATGACCATATCTGGGCGTTCGGCTTTGACCAGCTTGAGGCCTTCGACACCTGTCTTCGCGATCGTTGGTCGAAACCCATCTTTTTCAAGGTACAGTTTCACCAACTGGGCAATGTCTGCCTCGTCTTCAACGATCAATATTTTCTTTGGTGTAAGGGACGGCATGTCTGTATCAGTGATTGAATTCGATAGTTGGTACGATCAAACATTACTCCACATACATCGCAGTGTATCCCACTGATGTTACGGGTACATTACGGATGAGTAACAGATAGTGACATACTTTTCCGCTGAGCCAGATAGCTTTCGGTGGCTTTAACAGATGGTCAAGCGATGAGGCTGGTATGGAAGTGCTTGAAAGTCCAGTGAGTTGTACTGTGCGCGGGCTAAAAGTGAGGTAATGGCGGAATAACGTGACAACCTCCGAGTAACAGAGAATGACTATCGTTTGTCCAGACTGGTTGGCGGAGGGGGCGAGATTTGAAAACCCTACAGCACCAGAGACTATAGACCTCGATCTACTCCTATCGTTTCGTTCTCAATCACTTACAGAAGAATCAGAGGCAGGCGAGGAACCCATTAAAACCGATGGGACACGATAGTTCTGCCACAGTTTAGCCACGATCCGTGGGAGGCTTCTTTCAGCGTAAAAACTACCGCCCCCTGGATGGCTTTGATGCGAGTTGGATAGGACCACCAGAGATTTGGCGAACTAGAGCACGGGCTTATCTGAGCTTCTTCTGGGCAAAATAGGAACCCACCAAGAGAATTGAGCCGAAAGACCCCCTCCGTAGGTTGACACCCCTAAGCCCGGTTGCTAGTATTCCGCCCCTATCCTTAGGGGGTAGCATCCTAGACCCACATGTTGAAGCTGTAATAGGTTTCTCCGAAAGAGAAGCCGGTGACGCTTCTGACATATCTCAGGAACGGTGGAGAAACTGGCGACCTACACCAAAACAAGAAATGGAGGGGTGCAATGCGAAGACACAACAGCCTCTTGCTGGTCCTTAGTTTAATGATATTAAGTGGTAGTTTAAATTCTTGTCGTGATGTGGGACAGATGGTGGGAAACCGTGATGCCACGTTGCAAACGGGACAGTGGTGGGCGGGCCCGATACCGGATGCCACCCCTATTAAACCCGATCAGCGTACGGCGTGGGTCTCCTATAAGAATGTCACCCAAGAGCAAAGTTACGATTTGCGTAGTAAGTTGCGTGAAGGTCTTGTCGCTCAAGGGTATACGGTGACTGAAGATCCGGACAAGGCCAATTTTCATGTTTTTTACACACTCCGGTTTTTCGGTGAGAACCCAAAGGCGGACGGAGGCAAGAATACGTCAGCAGGTTTAGGTGCTATTTCTGGTAGTGCCCGTGCGGCCAATACTGCCACCATTGATACCGGAGCAATAATGGCCAATTACGCCCAAGTGATCGAGTATAACATCATTATGGATGTCCGAATCGCGCAACGGAAAAAGGGCACAGTGACTCATACGACCATAGGGGTCCAACGAGACCGCCAGGTGACCGCTTCGGGTGGGGGTACGGGTGGTGGTGCTGTCGCGGGCCAACGGTCTACCGCATTGGATAAAGGGCAGCACCTGCAAGAAGAAGATAATATGCTGTGGCAAGAAAACCGGCTTGTTCTCTGGGCGAGACAAATGCGCCTCACACCAGAAGAAGCAAAACCGAATCTGGAACGTGCGCTGGCGAATGCGTTGCCCCAACTCTTGCCGTAAGGAATGGAGGGAAATGGGGCACGGGTCGCCGTGCCTCTTTCTGTTGCAGCATCCAACGGTACCAGGGCAGACAGGTTGAGCGATTTTCCGGGCCTCACCTTGTGATAGGCCCCGGTAGGATAGGGGCAGGATCTGTCCACAACCATCTTTTCGTGCCTCGTGCGTCCTTTTTCGACTCGATCTTTTGCCCCGTCAAAAAATGTCCAATAATCTGGCCCACGTTGTTGATACCGCGTTCGCTGGGTGACCACAGCGCCGGGGTCGCAAGGGTGGTATACATCCCGCCACTGTAAAGAAAATTTCGCGCCCTGCTAAGGTGGTGTCTTTGAACCATCCCACTATTTGACTGGCATTGTTAATGCCTAAGTAACCGTGGAGTCTGGAACATTGAGAATAGAAAAGCTACCATCAGGGCGGAGAAGAAAGCGTTGAAACGTGTGTCCGTTCGTCTCGAAGCTTTCCTCGACGGCGCCCACGTTTCGCAGGCGCCGTTAGCTTAGGGGAGGGAGCGAATTGCACAGGAAAATTTTGGCGGAGGGGGCGAGATTTGAACTCGCGGACCCCTTGCGAGGTCTCCAGTTTTCAAGACTGGCACGTTCGGCCGCTCCGTCACCCCTCCGTGCAGAAGAATCATCGGACGTCAATGGTCAAACGTCAAGTGTACGGGAAGAAATATTCCACTATCGTACGAGGATATGACGGTTGACGTTCTTGTCTTAACACGTTGCGATCTGCTCTAGTCCTCCCATATACGGACGTAGTACCTCAGGGATCGATACCGACCCATCCGGTTGCTGGTAGTTTTCGAGAATGGCCACGACGGTGCGGCCGACAGCCAGTCCGGACCCATTGAGGGTGTGAACGAACTCTGTTTTCGTTCCCTTCTTCTCGACGGCGCCCTTATAGCGAATGTTGGCCCGCCTGGCCTGAAAACCTTCAAAATTGCTGCAGGAGGAGATCTCCCGATAGTGGTTTTGGGAAGGAAGCCAGACTTCGATGTCGTAGGTTTTCGCTGCGGAGAACCCCATATCGCCGGTGCAGAGGGTGACGACCCGGTAATGCAGGCCTAAGCCCTGCAAGATCGCCTCGGCATGGCCGGTCAGCCGTTCGAGTTCTTCATACGACTGTTCAGGTTTTGAAAATGCGACCAGCTCAATTTTATTGAATTGGTGAAGGCGAATGAGCCCTTTGGTTTCTTTTCCATAGGATCCTGCCTCGCGGCGAAAACAGGGGGTGTAGGCCGTATACCTGATCGGCAGCTCGTTTTCGTTGAGTAGCTCGTCCCGGTGGAGATTGGTCACCGGTACTTCTGCAGTCGGAATCAAGAAATAATCTTCGTCCCGTAAACGAAAGAGATCCTCTTCGAATTTTGGCAGCTGGCCGGTTGCGGTCATGCTCGCGCGATTGACCAGGAATGGGGGGAGAACTTCCCGGTAGCCGTGCTGTGTTGTGTGAAGGTCGAGCATATAGTTGATGAGTGCCCGTTCGAGTCTCGCGCCGGCCCCCGTCAGGACCGCAAATCGTGCGCCGGTGATTTTCGCCGCGCGGTCGAAGTCCAGAATACCGAGGGATTCGCCGAGTTCAAAATGGCTCTTGGCTGGCGCAGTCAACGTGGGCGGGGATCCCCACCGCCGGGCTTCAGAATTGCTGCTTGCGTCTTTTCCTGCCGGCACCGATGCATGTGGAAGATTCGGGATACGGAGATTCAGGTCGGTCAGGGGCTCTTCGACCGCTCGCAGTTCGTCTTCGATGGCCTTGATCCGTTCGCCGATTGCCTTCATGGCAGACATGGAGGCATCAGCCGGTTTTTTCTCTCGTTTCAGCGTGGCAACCTCGTCCGACCCCTTTTTGAGTTCGTGGCGAAGCTGCTCGACCTGGCTTGCCAAGGTCCGACGTTGTTCGATCAGTGTACGCAGTGTATCCCAGGGGACGTCGGCGCCACGGGGGCCAAGCTGTTCCCGGATGGGGTCTAAACTGTCGCGGAGTGTACGGAGATCATACATCGTGGAATGTTCCAGAAAGCGGCTGGAATCTAGCATCGAGATAGGGGTTAGTCAATCAATCTGGCACTGGTAATCGGCCTTGGCAGGCGTGTTTTGTCCCGTTGACAGGAGCAGGCGGATCGAGGACCATATCCCGATGCGCAAGGTGATGAATCCGCCTAATCCGTTCGAATCACTGCACCGGGATTTCTTGGAGCCTGCTCCCCATGTGGCGCTCCAGATGTTCGAAGATTCGCCCCGCGACATTCTCAGCCGGAACGACAGTCCGGACTTGCCGTTTCGATGGAGCTTGAATCCCTATCGAGGCTGCTTCCATGCCTGTGCCTATTGTTACGCGAGACCAACCCATGAGTATTGGGGATTCGGCGCCGGAACGGACTTCGAGTCTAAGATCATCGTGAAGCGGGAGGCCGCGACGCTGCTCCGCCGGACGTTCGAGAAACCTTCATGGAAGGGTGAATTGATTCTCTTCTCGGGGAACACCGATTGTTACCAGCCGTTGGAAGCATCCCTGGAGTTGACACGGGCCTGTCTGGAAGTCTGTGCCGAGTATCGAAATCCGGTCGGGATTATCACGAAAGGGCTGTTGGTGCTGCGCGATGTGGACCTGTTGCGCCGGTTGCAGCAGGAGGCGTCGGTTCATGTGTATTTCAGTATCCCGTTTTCAGACGATGAGGTGGCGCGCAAGGTCGAACCCCATGCGCCTTCTAGTCGAAAACGGTTCGAGGCGATGGCAACATTGGCGCAAGCCGGAATTCCGACCGGTATTTCGCTTTCTCCGATCATTCCCGGTCTCAACGATGAGGACATCCCAGATCTCTTGTCCCGAGCAAAACAAGCCGGCGCGATCGAAGCCATGGCGACGTTGCTGCGTCTGTCTGGCTCCGTGGAGCCGGTGTTCATGGAACGAATGGCTGCGGCGTTTCCAGATCGAATTACCAAAATCACGAGTCGGATTCGAGACGTGCGTGGCGGGGCGATCAGCGAGGGAGCCTTCTTCGAGCGCCATCGTGGGGCAGGCCCCTACTGGACTATGATCGAGCAATTGTTTGAGGTCTCCAGGCGCAAAGTAGGATTGTCAGTGCTGCGCGACGAAACAGTTCCCGCCACGTTTCGCCGGCCGGGGATAGAACAGACGACTCTATTTTGAAGCAGGACAGGGAAAGGAGCGAAGATGAAACATAATCCTGGTTTTCTCCAGATGGTCGATGCGGCGCGAACACAGGTCAAGGAATGTACGGTGGCCCAGGCTAAAACCATGCTCGATCGGGGTGAGGTGTTGCATTTCCTCGATGTGCGTGAGGATCACGAGTTTTCGAAGGGCCATGCGAAGGGCGCCCGTCATTTGGGAAAAGGGATTATCGAGCGCGATGTGGAAACGCTCATTCCCAATAAAGAGGAGGCCATTCTGTTGTATTGCGGAGGTGGCTACCGGTCGGTCTTAGCGGCGGATGCGCTCCAGCGCATGGGCTATACGAATGTGCGGTCGATGGATGGGGGAATCACAGGCTGGCGGGAAGCGGGCTATCCGATGGAGGCTTGAATGGGACCTCGGCTGCGCCGAGGTCCCATTCACGTTGGATGTCTGATGTGGTGTCTGGAAGGTTACTTGCTGTTGACTCGATCGAATTCCTTGATCACCTGTTCGGTGAGATCGATGGTGTCTTTGCTGTAGATTACAATCTTGACCGTTTGTTCGCTGCCCTTATCGACAACAAGGGCAAACCCGCCTTTTTCCGCTACGACCTTCGTGGCCAATGAAATTTTCTTCATATATTCATCGACCAACTCTTTCTGCTTGCCCTGCAGTTCCTGATTAAACTCCTGCGCGCGTTTCTGAAACTCCTGCACCTTGGTACGGAACTGTGTCTCTTTTTCTTTTTTCTCGGTATCGCTTAACTTCGCGGCTTGCTCTTTGAGTGTCTTCTCCGTGTTACGCAAGTCTTCCTCGTCACCGGACAACAGCTTCTGTCTGGTGGAGACGTATTCCTTGAGCCCGTCTAAGGCTTTTTTGCCCGCTTTCGATTTCTCTAAGACGGCTTGTGGATCGACGACACCCATCTTGAAGGCGTCGGTAGCCTGTGCGGCAGGAAGAAATGCGAGTAACAATATGCCTGCGGCGACTAAGGAAAGGGTGGCCCGCCCCACGAGGGTTCTCGTTGTATGCATAACACGCGCTCCTTGTTGGTTATTAATGCGACCCATGTAACCGTTGTGTGAATGAAACTCCCCACAGCAGCCTACTCCGCCGAAGTACCCACTTCGGCGACGCAGGCCGGAAGCTTCGTGGTATTCGGCGAAGGAGAATAACTGGGGGGGTAGATCCTGTCAAGGGATTGGGCTGGCCGGAGGCTAGACAAAGTACCGGCTGGTGTCGAACTTATACTCAGTATTGTCGATCAAGCGGACAATGCTGTGGCGGAAATCCCCGTTCTCATCTTTCTCGGTTAGATCGACCTCACGCCCTTGTTCGACCGGGTTTCCCTGTGGGTCGGTGATAACTCTCACGAACGGTCGTTCGGCAGTTGCCTTATCTGTAGCCGGCTTGAGCACCACTGCCAGTTCACTGGTTTCCAGCATCACCAAGCTCCCAATGGGGATAATGCCGACACAGTTTACGAACAGCTTGAGCAGTACCGGGTCAAATGCCTTCCCGGACTTTGAGAACATCATGTTCAACACTTTTGACGGAGACATGGGTTCCCGGCGATACACGCGAGAGGAAGTCATGGCATCGTAACAGTCGGCGATCGTGAGGATGCGACCGGTCAGTGAGACTGTCCAGGGGACGGTCAGCTTTGGATAGCCCGAGAAGTCCAGGTTCATGTGGTGCTCAAAGGAAGCCGCCGCCATCCTGCCAGGAAGATTCGTGATCCCCCTCAGCTTCGAAAGACTCAGGACACCCTCTGTGGGGTGATTGCGCATGGCCACCCAGTCTTCATCGGTAAACTCACCCGGCTTGTTCAGGACTTCAATGGGAATAGTGGATTTCCCAATATCATGGAACAGCGCCGCAAGGCCCAGGTCGGCCAGTTCCGCTTTCGGATAGCCGGCTCGATTGGCGAGTGCAATGGACAGTAACGACACGTTGACCGAATGGTTATGGGTGTACTCATCGTGACAACGCAAGGTCGTGAGACCGAGGACTGTCGCTTCATCGTCCATCATGAGGTCGACGATATTTTGGATTGCCCGTTTCGCCTGTTTGAAGCTGACCGTTCCGCCTTCGCGGGATGCTTGCGTGATGGCTCCGACTGATCCTGCCACATTGGCATAGCCGTTCTTGACTTTCATTTTCCGTTGCAGTTTTAGATTAGCGTCTTTCGTGCCGTTCGGTCCCGTGTTCCCTTCGGTTCCAAATCTTTCTTGGACGTCCAGCTGCCGTGGCTCTTCTAGCTCAATGCCGGTGATTCCCCGGGCGGTGATTTCGTCCCGAAGGTCTCCGATGCTTTTGGTATGAGGATCAAGGCTGACAAAGAGCGCGGCGAATTCACGCAGATCCTTTGACCCGACAGCCGACGAGAATGTCACTCCACCGATTTTCCAGGCGTTCAAGGTATTGATAATACTGCCAGCTACGGCCATTTGCTGGGCGGTCACTTTTAAATGATTATCCCCGAGAAACAAGAAGTCATTCTGCAGCCGAAGTATGACCAGTTGGTCATGGGCCATGGTTTTAATCAAAGTCAGCATTGTGTCGACGGGCTTATCCAGCGCCGAGTTGGTACGTTCATAGATGAAGGAAGTTTTAATCAAGACGTTTAACTGTGTGACCAGCTGAATGCCCAGCATGGCCATCTGCTGATCAAGGATATCCCCGGCCTCTGATCCGCTGGCGATTTTCCGAGACAAGGATCTTTCATGGGTCAGGATCGGCCGAGCCTGCTCATTCACGACCATGGCCTCTTTGCTCTTGAAATCACTCACAACTAAAGCTCCTTACTATGATGCAGCCTGCTTGAGATGCTGCTGTCGTTGGGCGAGAGCGAGAGCAGAAACGCAGGCCTGCCGTACGGCGGCGCCACCTTTTTTCTGGCCCAGCTCAAGGGCGGTCAGGGCGGCAGGAGTGGGCAGTTTGCCCAATGCCTCGGCTGCGAGGGTGGCGAGCTCTTCTTTTTTCTTTCGGTTGCTCCAGGACCATTCCGTGAACAGGCTTTCAAAGAAAGGAAGAACTTCATCGCCACTGGTGGCGCGCATCGCGAAGAGCACGGCGCGTTTTTCACTGTGGGGTCGCGCGATGAATGTGTCAGCCGATACAAGGGGTGACCAGGCTGAGTAGGGAACCGTATATTGACCGCTCATGAGCAGCTTGAGCGCCGCCAACCTCACCGACTCCTCGGCATCATTCAAGAATGCGACCAGTTTTATCCCGTTCCCGGTGGGGCGATATATCCCGATCGCCCGTACAACCTCTTTCCGTACTTGGACGTCCGGGTAGCGCACCAGTTTTTCAATGGCGTCGACAAATCTAGGATTGTTCCATTTGAGAAGGATGGTAAGAAGATGCTTCACATAGCGGGGGCGGCGGTCGGACAAACCACGGAGTAACGGGTCCGGCTGATCCTTCGCCAGTGCCTCGAGTGCCTCAGCCACGGTTGCCTGATGGGATGGCGTCTCAAGATTTGCCAAGAGAGTGCATAAGATAGGGACAGCTGTCGGCGTCAACGATAGCAGAACTGTTGGCAATCCTTCCGTTGGTGCGTTGGGGGTCTTGTTCAAATAGGTCTCGATCATTTTCATGCGTTCCGGTCGAGCAAGGTTGTCGAGAATGGCTGTCAGTTGTTTCTTCTGATCGTCGCCGAGATCCGGTCTCACCTCAACTGTGACATGTAACAGTCCAAGTACGCTGTCCAAGGCGGTCCATTTGCCTTGGGCTGACAATGAATCGAGGAGGGTTTCCCATAGGCCCAGTAGCTTGGTCAGGATTACAGGTGATTTCTCCGATGCCAAGATTGCCGTGAGCATGTCCAATAAATAGATTGTGTTATCTCTTTTGCTTTCGGCCTCGATCTCCTTTACCAGCGCGGCGAGTTCTTCTTCTGATATCTCGTAGCCCACTTGACCGGACTTGAATCGGCCGGCTCCTCCTGCTGGTTTCCCGTCCAAGGGAGTGTTTTCATCGGCTCCAAGAGTCTTCTCTTTCCTGGCTTTGGCCTGTTCCCGATTAAGAAGGTCTCGCAGGCTCGATTCTGGCGCTTTCATCGCTTCTGCAGTAGGCAGTGCAAAGACATCCTCACCGGTCGAAGATTTGACGATTTCCTCGGCAGTGACCATGGTAATAGTCGAAAGGTTCTTGGACCATAAACGGGTAACAATGTCGTCGTCATCTTCATTGGGGTCAAGGCTGCCCCACAGCGAATCAAGCAAGTAGGAGAGATCCTCAGCTGGAAGACCTTCGAGGAATGTGAGCTCTCGAATACCGTCCGAGTAGAGCTTGAACGCGACGCTTTCATTGCTCGAATCCTGATCGGATTGGTAGACAGCTTCCCCGTTGAAGTACAGTTCGGAGCGTTGAACGAGAAAGGCTAACTTGGAGTAGGTGGCGAGGTGAGCCGTGAGTCCCTCGAACAACTGTTGGAAAAACTTTTGCGCCACGGGGTTCGTTGACCCGTACGTCCGGCTGGATTTTGCTGTCTTGTCCAAGAGTGCGAGGAGTCGTTTGACGGAGACCAATTCCGGGTTGGCCGGCTCTTTTGCTGGCGCAATCGGCAGTGCGCCGCCGTCTGTCTTCGGCTCATCCATAGTGACTAGTCGTATCCTGGAGGTGCTGAATCGTCAAGGAAATTGCCGCTCTCCGCCCGTCGTTCATTGAGGAAATATCGATGGAATCCTATCCTTGCTGTCCGTGTATGCGGAGGGATTGTGCATCCCATGACTAGGCCGGTAGAATCCCACTCATCGTGACGTTTTCCCCGAGCCATATTGTATGTTTTGGAGACAGCCTTACGGCAGGGTTTCAATCGCCCACTGCCGGCAATCCTCAAGGTACTGAGACGCCGTATGGGCGGTTTCTGCAAGAATTGACCGGGCCTGCTGTGCGCGTGTCTGTGAGCGGCATCTGCGGTGAATTGACCGGTGAAATGGCGATGCGGTTTCGTGCAGCTGTGCTGAATCACCAACCGACACATGTGGTGATTCTCGGCGGAACGAACGACCTAGGGTGGAATGCCGTGCCTGCAGACATTATGCGCAACCTCCTCAAGATGTATGAACTGGCAACAGCGGCAGGGATTCAGCCGGTGCCGGTGACCGTTCCTTCGATCAGAGTGGGTGAGGATCTTTGCAGTGAGGAGGGGCGTCGATGGTTCGCAGAACATCTCGATCGGCGACATCAGCTTAACGGGTTGATTCTCCGCTATGCGGAATCGAAACGGCTGGCAGCCTT
>JANOOS010000403.1:0-2640 GCA_031421455.1 Nitrospira sp. | reverse complement strand
CCGCCCGTAATGATGACGTGGCGCAAGGGCTTTGTTGGGCTGAGATGCATCGATTGCTCCTCTTCTCAATTCACAATCCGACTCGAACCAGTGCAAAGCTTAGACCAATTATTATGAGATCGAATCGGAAAGAGAAATGTGTGGCAGACAGCGGTTTGTTGGGGAAGCGCACCTGTGAGAGAGATCCGACCAGGTAAGAATTGCCTAGCAGGATGCTGAAAAGTCCACCAGGACAATAAGATTGTTATTTGGTTTGTTTAGTTTGTCTGGTTATTTGGTTGAACGGAATTAACCAAATAAACAAAACAAACCAAAGAAACCAGATCAACCCTCGCTCGGCGATTCCGTCATGGTTCTGACGCTGGCGTCAAGAATCCCCAATCGGTATTCCGTTGCATCACGGCATACTCAATAGACTTCTGGACCGTTCCGCCCCACCCGCGGTATTCAATCATCTCTTTCCCGTTATACCGGAACTCAATTCCAAGTGAGAGAGCGCCGTCACATTCCATTACATTCTTGATCGCACCGGCGAGATGCGTGATGTGCCCGACCCCGATCAGTTCAAATTCTAAATAGACCGTGGAACCCAGTACGACGTCCGTACTGGGCCTCTGTAGAATGATCCGGCACCCCGACAGGCTGATATCTTGTAGTAAACCGCCGATGGGAACTGACCCATCCCGCAAGGCAAGTGTCGCGTCTCCTGGTACGCCTTTCATCAAGAGTAATGGCTCATTGCTGTCGACACGCGTATCCTTACGGAGATGAATTTCTTCAGTTCTGCGGGGAAATTTGAGATAGAGAAGTGGAAGCGGAGCCATCTGTGTCATGCAGACTTCGCTCGGGTATGCGACAAGCTTACCGGCCACCATCGAGCGGACAAGACAGGGGGTTCCTGTTTCGCACGGAACCGCTTGTCCGAAATGGAACGGCCATTCGCAAATCAGCCAGGCCCGCTCTTTCCAACCCAATAATGTAGACCCACAATTCACTTTGTCTTGACCAGCACCAATGACCATCTGAAGCGGTAATCCGACTTTGAGAATCGACGAATGTGCGGGGGCATGTTCTGCTTCCATCATGCAGCTTCCTTATCGAGATAGATGCGAGGGTTGATTCCCAAGACGGTTGGATCAAGGATCGACCGGATTGTCTGTTCCGGCCGGCGACGCTGCGTCGCGAGATCGAGGTCGATCGGAGTGGCTAGCCGGTGCCCGGCTTCATCCGTGACCAGCACGACCAGGGGCCTAATTGGAGCCTCGTGATTGAATTGCTTGACGATCGCCGTCTCCCCCGAACTGAGCGAGACACATGAACCGACGGGATAGACCCCTACAACCTGGACGAACTGCTGGACCAACGTCCCGTCCACATGGCCCTGAGCCCCCAATTGATAGAGAAACTGCAGGGTATCGTGGGGTGTTTTCCCTTTGTGATAACAGCGGTCGCTCGTCACGGCATCGTAGATATCCACAATGGCGGCAATGAGGCCGAACTGACTGAGGTCTGTTTTGGATCGATGATGGGGATAGCCAGTCCCGTCAACGCGCTCATGATGCTCCAATGTAGGCTTCAGATACATATCGGTGAGACCGGTGGTGCTCGACAATATCTCTGCGCCGCGCAGGACATGTTGTTTCATGATTTCGAACTCATGGGCCTCATAGCGCCCAGGCTTGTTCAGGATCTCGACCGGAATCAGCGTTTTCCCGATATCGTGCAGCAGCATCCCGGTTCCCAGCTGCAGCAACGGCGCCCGCTCATAGCCGAGATGTTTTCCGACCGACAGGGCCAGGGCAGAGGTGTTGACGGAGTGGAAAAATGTGTATTCGTCGAAACTTTTGAGGCGTGTCAGACTGGTAAGCGCATCAGGGCTACGCAGGATACTGTCGGCCATGCTCCCGACCACTTCACTGACCGCCTCCATGTTCAATGCACGGCCCATCCGAACGTCTTCCATGGCATGCTGAACGACCAATTTTGCGGCTATGTAGGTTTGCTTTGCTGCCGGCAGCTCTTCGGCAAAGGGAATGGTCGCCGGTTCGGGCTTCGGGGTTGGAGATATCGGCGGAGAGATTTCAGCCTCTGCCGACATTGCCGGCGCGATTGAGCCAGAATCCTGACAGGCGTCGTCAGCCTCGATATCGAGCTGTCGGACACCGCTGGCCTGCAGTTGCGCGATTTGCTCTGAAGAGGTAATCGTGAATCGATGCCGCAAAAACGGCGTAGCCAGCCATGAACGATCGAGTTTCTCGACCTTCATGCCGATTTTCAACTGATCGATGGAAATTCGTTCACGCATCATTCGTGGTTACTCAGGGATGCAGGCTGAAGGGGTTCAGGCTGAAGGTCGGAGATCAGAGCACTTCAGCCTTCAATCTCCGCCTGAACCCCCTCAGCCTGTATCCCTTCAGCCTAAACCCCTGAGTAGTTACCAGCCGAACACCAATAGGCCCTGATGGACTCTATCGGTGTCGAAGGGAGAATCTTGAGAGGGAACGCGTGGCCGGCGTACCGGAAGCCGATTCATGTCCTCACGGGTCAGACGGACGATGGTTCGAGGTCCGAAGTTCGAGGTTTTCGCAACTTCGAACCCAGAACTTCGAACTTCGTATCGCACCTGTCGCGCTTTTCCCG
>JANOOS010000402.1:0-6226 GCA_031421455.1 Nitrospira sp. | reverse complement strand
AACAGTATCCTGTAATGGCCAAGCTGGGTGGTACGGCCGGAGATATCGCGCTGACAGTTCAATCGAAGACCGGCAGCCTTTCAGAACTAGAAGTGAAAAAAGAGATCGATGAGGGCCGTCCTATTATCGCTGGAGTGTCTCCATCCGGGTTCAAGATAGATGGAATCTCTCAACATATGGCCCTCATCGTTGGCTATGACGATAGCTCCGGGGCCTTGATGCTGACCGTGAACGATCCTTTTCCTTTTGAAGACGACCGTTTCCTCTGGATCTCGAATCCCTATCAACCAAACATGGACATGTCAGGAGAAAACACCGGCCAATATGAGATTAGCTTTGAACGATTTCGCTCAAAGCTAAAGTGGAGACAGACGATGTATCGGATCACTTGCACCGGGAAGGGTTGTCCGCCTGACAGCCCTCAAGCTGCAATTGGCCCGGTTGAGAAAGACGACCGCAACGTGATTCACGCCGTTCTTATGGCATCCTCCGGAGACTTCGAACCGTTACGCACAGGGCATAAAGCTGTCGATGGTACCGGGACAACATGGCGGTCAACGGTTTCCTTTGCCGGCGCCAAGCAATGTTTGGTGAGGGACAGAGACGGTTCTGAGGGGGCGAGATGGAGTTGCCTCTTCAAGTTTTCAGACAGGGCAGATGCGGAAAAGTCGGCGGAGGATATCGTTAAACGATTGCACAACAGTTTGCCGAAGGGTTGGACTGGAACGATTCTCGATGAGGACTCTGACACAGAGTTGTATGTCAAGACCGACAAGTTTTTCGCGAGTACCCCCGGCACGAATCAGGCGATCAGGCTGTACTTCATTGACGTCAAAAGGAATGGGCGGGTCGCAATGTATCTTTCCGTTCAATCTCTGCTTCCAATCCACCCATAAGTAAGCTAAATTCAAGCCATGCCCCCGTAGCTCAGTTGGATAGAGCAGCGGTTTCCTAAACCGTTTGTCGCTGGTTCAATTCCGGTCGGGGGCACCAATTCACACCGCTCATCCTCATACCTGCTTCAATTTTCATCAGTAAGAACTGCAATTCTTCTTCAGTTGGCCTAAAGTTTTCCTGTCTGCTTTCTCATGTTTTCTTGTCACGTTATGGAGGCTAGGCTAGACTTCCCTCACATCTATGGCACGAGCAAAACCATCAGAACAGTTCCGTACACGCTCCAAAGCCGCCACGATTGAAGAGCTCACCCGTGGCGCCGGAAATCTCCAGGAACTCCTTGCGCAAGTGGAGGACCTTGGCCGAGAAGGTTTCCCGTATGTCGACGCGGCAATAGCAAGAACGGAGTTGCAGATCCGTGAGTGCATCCGTCGCACGTTTGGCGAGAAGTCTCCTGAATACCAAGAGCATCGTCACCATAGGCTTCTCATGGATAGCCCTGAGAACGCGCGGCAGAGCGTCGCTTTGATCAGGGCGATTATTGCCGTGATTGAGCAGAAGAAACGAGACTTACAAGACCCTGCTCCTCAACAAAACACAGCAACGAAACCGGCTCCATCGATACCGACACGTCCACAGATGACCTTAGTGCCTGCATCAACCTCGACGGTTCAGTTGGCTATGACGCAAACAGGACCGATCATGCCGCCGCCGGTGGTCAGGGCTACGGATCTCGGCGTGGCCCCAGTGACCGCCGTGCCGAGTGCACCTCCACCCACCGTGGTCTCTCCCCTGACTCTCTCAGCCCCCTTGCAACAGTCGGAGCCGCTGAGACCATCCGCGTCTCCACCCGCAGCAGTTCCGACTCCGGCAGCCGCGCCAGAGATGCCACCTATCCCTCTGCACCCGGTTGTTCGAGTTGCCACGGAGCCGCTGCCGCCGTTCTCACCAGCGGTACAGACCGTACCGGCAGATCTGTCATATGCAGGTACAGCAGCGCAGCCGCTGCGAGGCGCAGCAATGCCCATCGCGCATCCGATTCCCGCCGCCAGCCTGCAGCCCCAGATACAGGAAGCGCCTCCCGTCCCTACGCAGCTGCAGTCGCACCCTGCGGTGACGGCTGGTTCCTTCTCGGACCAGAAGCCCGCACCGCAGTCTTTCCAGGCAGGATCGGACCCTGTCGAACGCGTGAAGACACTCTGTTATCGGTTCCACTTCGTCGCTCGGCAGTTGCGGCTTCGCGGGGAATATCGAGCCACGTTAGCTGTGGAAGACGAGTTCGATGCGCAAGATTTGCTGCATGCGCTCTTACGGATACAATTCGACAACATCGAGACAGATGAATGGACGCCGAGTTATTCAAGCGGAACCCCGCGCACGACACTCTTGCTGAACGACGGTCGTCTTGCGGTGATCGTGAAGAAGACACGTCCCGGTCTCAACGCCAAAGACCTCACCGACCAGCTTCGGATTGACGCCGAACGGTATCGTTCCTACGGCTGTTGCAGAACGCTGTTGTGCTTTATGTACGACCCTGAAGGCCGAATCGGGAACCCGCGAGGTCTCGAATCGAGTCTCACGAGCGTGACCGATTCATTTGTTATCGACTTACTTGTTGCCCCGAAATGAGGTTATGAATGAAAAAGCCTAAATCCGATACTGTCACACTCACCACACCGACTGTGGGTGCTTCCACGGTGAAAGAAGCGGCAGGCGCCCGCCAGGTTGGCCAACGTCCCGCTATTTCTGCGGTGCCGAATACGATCCACTCCCCAATCGATGGAGGGAGAGTCGTGTCGGATCGGGCCTACGTATTCATCAATGTACATCCGGGACGGACAAGCGATGTGACTCGGGCTCTGTACGGGATCAAGCAGATCAAGACTATTGACCCTTGCTGGGGCAAGCCGGATATTATTGTGGTGGTGGAAGTGTCGGACCAGGATGCCATGACCCAGTTGGTGCTGAGCCGGATTCACGAGATCGACGGCGTCTCGGAGACTGAAACCCATCTCGTCTATAGATTGAAGACCAGTAACGCCGCGTGAACCCGCTTTCGCGAACTCAGCCGCGTCCTCCTGCCAGACTGCTAAAAAAGTCAGCCAGTCTGTCTAGTCTGTTCGGTCTATCTGGTCTATCTGGTTCATTTGATTAGTTTCGCAAGACCAAACTCACGAGATAGACCAAATAGACCAGAGAAACCAGACAGACCGGGCTTTTTTCCTACTCGGTCTCTCCGCTGTCGGCATCATCGCCAAGATCTAACCCAAACCGCTCAGCCATCCGATAGAGTGTGCGCCGGTCGATGCCGAGGATTTTAGAGGCTTTGACTTTATTCCCCTTGGTTTCTTTCAGCACGCGGATGAGATGGCGTTTCTCGATCTCCTCAAGTGTCAGGCCCCCCTCATCGCTGTGATCAATTGTCCAGGCGGTGTCCTTCGACGGCAACTCTGTCCGGTGCAGCGACGCAGGCAGATCGTCCGGTGTGAGGAGGGGACCGTGACTCAACGAGACAGCCCGCTCAATGGCATTTTCCAACTCGCGCACATTGCCGGGCCACCGATACTGCATCAACAATGTCATCGTCTCTGGGAGCACTCCGCGCACTGCATGCGCTGCCCCCGCCGCGCATTTCTGCAAGAAGTGATGCACCAGCATCGGAATGTCTTCCCGCCGCTCCACCAGCGACGGCAAGGTGATACGCACGACATTGAGCCGATAAAATAAGTCATCCCGAAACTTCCCTTCTTTCACGAGCTGTTCGAGGTCCCGATTGGTTGCAGCGATGATACGGACATCGACTTTCGTCGATGTCGTGCTGCCGACACGGCGGACTTCGTGATCTTGCATCACCCGTAATAGTTTGACTTGCAAGGCCTGACCGGTTTCACCGATTTCGTCGAGAAACAGTGTGCCTCCGTTGGCGGATTCAAAGAGGCCGATTTTGTTTCCCGTCGCGCCGGTAAAGGCTCCTTTCTCATACCCGAACATTTCCGATTCCAGAAGGGTGTCCGGCAACGCTCCGCAATTCACCGGAATGAATGGCTTGTCCCGACGAGGCCCATTCGCATGGATCGCCCGCGCTATCAACTCCTTGCCGGTCCCGCTTTCGCCTTGCAGGAGCACCGTGCTCTTGCTTTCGGTCACCCGCGCCACCAGCTTATATACTTCCAGCATGGCAGGACTGCTCCCCACCAGCGGGGACCATTCATCTTTGCTCTTCAACTCTTCGCGGAATCGGGCATTCTCTCGGATGAGCCGGCAGTGATCGAGACTCCGCTTGACCACCAGCTTGATATCCTCTTTCTTGAACGGCTTGGCGAGATAGTCGTAGGCTCCTTGCTTGATCGCTTCGATCGCACCTTCAAGAGAGCCGAACGAGGTCAGCACCACAACCGCCGTGTCAGGACTCATGCGTTTAAATTCGCGCAGGACCGTAAGTCCATCGACTGCGCCCATACGAATATCTGTCAGCACCAGATCCACTTTCCCTTGGTGTCCGCGAGCGATCACTTCTTCTCCGCTGGCGAAGGCTTCAACGACATAGCCTTCCTTCTTTAAGGCCTCAGCCAAGAGGTCGCGTGCGACTGCATCGTCGTCGGCTACAAGAATGTTTGCTGGCTGCATCAGTTCTTCTCCGTCATGTGCGTCCGCTCGGTTTGTAATCCAGGCAAGGTCACGGTGACGGTCGTGCCACGGCCTGTCTCGCTTTCGAGCGAAAGGCTGCCTCCATGGGCCAGGATCGTTTCGCGGCTCAAGAATAGCCCTAAACCGGTGCCAGTGCCAACCGCTTTGGTCGTAAAAAACGGTTCAAAGGCTTTCTGTATATCGGCTTCCGGCATGCCGCATCCTGTGTCTCGCACCTCGATGGTGATGACCAGCGGTGACATCGCATCGGCCACCCGTCGTCCGCGGTCGAGTTCATCGGGCAAGGCCGCACGGCCTTCTACCGATATGCTCACCGCTCCATGCGGCGGGGTGGCGGCCAAGGCATTGGCTAATACGTTCACCATTACTTGATGCATCTTTTCCGCATCTGCCCATACGAGCGGGAGATCTCCGGGAATCTCGACCGTCAGGGCAATCTCTTTCGCATGGAAGGCCGGTTCCATAAGCACAGCGGCAGGGCTGATGATCTGATCCACGGGCAACCATGCCGGGTCGGGTTGGCGCTGTCTGGTCGAGGAGAGCAAATCCTGAATGATCCGAACCACTCGTGTGAGCTGTTCATCGATCACGGTCACTCGCTTTTTCATCTCAGGTGTGACGCCCGGCTCCTCAGCCAGCGCTTGCACGTGCCAGGCAATCGAGTGGAGCGGCGTTCCGATCTCATGCGCGACGGAAGCCACCAGTTGTCCCACTGCCGCTAAGCGTTCCGAGCGATTCAACTGGTCTTTCGCATCGACCAGCTGCGTATTGGCCTTCAGGAGATTTTCCGTCTCCCGGGCGAGCGCGGCACGCGCCTCCGCCTCTCTCGTCTTACGCTCTTCCCATGTCATCCCGATGTAGGCCACGATCAGAAGCACTCCTGCAACCACACTGCGATTGATCACCGCCGATTGCAACCGCCCAGGCTTGGTCGGTTGCATCAATCCCATATAGGTCGCCACGATACAGGCCAGCACCGTTACGATCATCAGACTGCGGCTGCGCAATGTTGCAACCAACAGAATCGGCAATACAAAACCGTAGGCGCCGACCACGTTCGCCGGGGCAGCCATTTCAAGCGCGACGATCGCCAGAAACACCGCCCCTGCGACCGCCAGCACAATGCGATTTTGCTTCAACATGGGAATGGGAGATACGTAAGCTGCCGATGAACCATGGTCCGATCTCTAGCAGGTTGTGGGGCAATTATTTCAAGCGTAGACCTTCGAGGGGGTGCTCCTCAGAAATAAGAAAGGAACATCGCCGAAGGATGCTCAAAAAGGCCGTCCAGCAAGGCCCGTCCAATTCTCTCTATCTCTTTTTAGGGGAGTGGTCAAGGCTGCCCTTTACTGCGCGCATCGAACGATATAGATGACCTCTCCAAGCTCGCTCGTTTTCTCTCCAGGGATGGGGGCTGATTGATCTTCCACTGCGCGCGTCCAACGAGGGGAGTCCGCGACCGCGCGTTGCGCGAGCACAGAAGATCATCAGGCTCCATACTTCCCCCGTTCTGCGAGCAAGGAGGGCACCTGGCCACTCCCCCTCTTACCCTAGCGGACGGGTCAAACGCAAGACAGCCCCAAGTTGCCGCAGACGCTCATCGCACAAAATGTCATCCATACGAAGCGCGTACTTACGAGTCCAGTTCGGATGGCTGTCGACCGTCCCAGGAAGATTGGTTTGC
>JANOOS010000401.1:0-8836 GCA_031421455.1 Nitrospira sp. | reverse complement strand
GCGAGACAAGACTTCTTGAACTCTGGCTAAAACAGAGTGAGGATTCCCCCAAAGACGAACCGTGAACCGGTGCTCTCAGCATGAGAACATGCCCTTTCCTGCGAGTGACGCCAGCCGCTGGAAACAGTTTCTGACGCAGGGATTAACATCCATCGATCCTCTCTTATGCTACCACGCTGCTACCAGGACAGGACAAATCAGCCCCATCTATCTTCACTCGGTCAGTATCCTGAATTGTGGTTTCTTGTGGGATTAGGTTGTGTGTGGTCGGATCGCCAGAAATTCGTAAACCACAGGTCGCATCCTAATTCGATTTAATCAGTTCTCTTCTCTCTTTTGGTGCCAAGCTGGTGCCAAAACACCAGGATCCACCATGACCCATGATGAGGTTCGCCCTTACGATTCCTCGTCTTTTGCTGCTGATTGTTCTTGCTGAGTGTCCTCAGGTAGGCCGTCGACGAGACTCTTAACCAGCAGGCCGTAGGATCAATCGCGCCGCATCTCATCAGGTTGTTGCAGCTCCGATAGTGGCCGACCAGCCGCAAGCGCAGAAAATCAGGCTATCGTCTCACTTGCTTTTCCGTGAGAAAAACACCGACATGGATATCGCTCACATCACGCCCTTCCAGTTGGTGAAGCGCTTAGGTTGAATCAATGGCATAGTACTTCCCCTTCCGGGTGGGGAAATCCGTGTGAGGAGATTCTGTTTTCTTGACAAAGAACGCCTTTGCGTTAGTCTTAGCAATACACCGATCAATAGTTGGTTTTTCAACGAAGAGGGATCTATGTTTCAACGAATTATGTTTATCCTGACCGTCTGTTCCTTCTTGATATTGCAGGCTGCCGGCGTAGGAGCGGCTGGGAACCCGGACAATGGTCCGGGATGTGGTCTGGGAAAGCTCGCCTGGATGGATTATGGGAGCCAAAAACAAATTGCGCCTCAGGTGATGATGGCCACGACGAACGGCACTTTCGGCAGCCAAACCTTCGGGATCTCTTCCGGCACTTCAGGTTGTGCTAACGACGGCGTGATTATGAAGAACAAGCACATCAATTTGGCAAGCCGCGCTTTTGAGAGCCTGGCAGAAGATATGGCTCAAGGGCGGGGCGAGCATCTCGCGTCCCTGGCCACGTTACTAGGAGTTCCAGAGGAAGCCCAGCCTGAATTTTCCGCACTGGTTCAAGAGAATTACACTCGCTTAGTCGGGTCCGACCACACGACGGCGGTGACGATGCTGCAGGCGCTTCAGGCATCCATGGCCGAACGTCCTGCCTTTGCCAAGATGTCCTTTGTCAGTGAAGACCTACTGACGGGGACCCGATAACGAGGGGAACACAAAGGGGCCCTTCTCCAGAGAAAGGCGCGTGGTTGGTGCCAAGTTGGTGCCAAAACAGCCTGACACAGGATGATCCATGATGAGTTGAACCATCACGAATCTTCCTTTTTTACTGAGGATTCGTTCTGCTGAGTGTCCTGAGATAGGTCTTCGACGGGACTCTTCATCAGCGGGCCGCAGGTTCGAAGCGCACATACAAGGCTATGCGTCGGGCTCCCTCAACAAGCCCCTGCCTGCCGATCAATACAGGCATTTCCCCCACGCCCCGCCTTGTGGTTTGCTCCGGTCCCTTCTACACTGAGCCACCCTGCGAGGCTCTCATGCCCTTCACGATTCACCCATCCCGTCGCTTCCCCGTGCAATGCCCCGTGACGTACACCCCGAGGCCATTCCTCCAGCTGCCGCTGGCCTATGTGTTGGGTTTCGGAGTCCTGGTCACACTCCTGGTGCTGAATAGTGGACCTGCGTATGCGGAGTGGGTGATGATTGGCAACTCCGAAAGTCTTGGTGGTTATACGATATACGTCAATCCCGACACCATTCGCCGCAAAGGGGATCATCAGGTGAAGGTGTGGGCCTTGACCGACTTCACGACCCTGCAAACCGTAGCGGGCCACTCCTTTCTGTCGAGCAGGGAGCAAATCGAATTCGATTGTGCAGAAGAGCTCGAACGAGAGCTTGCGATGACGTGGTTCTCGGAGCATATGGGAAACGGTAATGGGTGTGGCACAACTCAGACAAAACCGAATGGAGATCAGCTGCACCAGGGAGTGCTGGTGAAGGTATGTGGAGATTTGCGTGCGGCTGCGCAACCGTGCCTTGCCGCATCCCACCGTTGACGTAGACACGGTTACGCCATGAGCCATGACCGTCCCAAACGCGATGGCATATCCCTCGAAGAGGCCACCGTCTCCAATCGGTGCATGATACGGTGTATACTCACAAGGAGCTCACTCCGTTGACTCGATTACGGGATGGCTTGGAGAAGTTGCAGGTTCCTGCGGTACTGAAGGTGTTGGCCTTCCCCCGCTGTTGATAGACTTCGACCCAAACGGAGGATGACTCTATGCACAAAGAAACAGAAGACGTGTTCGTCAAAGAGAGTCAACAAGTCATTCGAGACTATCTGATGGGAAAATTCAAAGGGTTTGAAGTCACCGACACGCCTAATCCTCCACTCTCCCACATGTTTATCGTGACGAGATCCTCAGAAGAACGATACAGCGTCAAGGTGACATGGGCACAGATTTCAGACAGGAGCAATACCCCTGCAAAGATGAAACAGCTCCTTGTCGCCCACGATGTGGCTGGCAGAATGAGAGGGAAGTCTCAGGGAGAGCATTTCATCTGGGGAACCTATTAGGCGAGGCATGGGGCCTGAGGTAATCAAGCCCACTGTCAACGACACCTTGCCCTTAGGCCTGATTGCTTACCAACACCTACGTGCGCCGACCTGATTCTGGACTGTGGCCCTTGCGACTCCTTCCTGACCCTCCTCCATCCCAGCACCCCTACGTCCGAAGTACTACCTTCTGGTCTGTCGTTATTCGGGCTGTGCGCTATGCTGTGTTCATGCGAGATGAGTTCCAGGGCTTACACCAAGGAGGGCGCTCATGACCTGTTCACGCTGCGAGGGTTTCATGGTTGAAGAACACTGCCTGGACATGGAGGGCGCATTTGGAGAGATGTGGACAACGAGTTGGCGGTGCATGAATTGCGGTTGCATCCACGACGCCGTAATCGAGCAGCATCAGATGGCTGGACAGAAGAAGATCTTGGCATTCCCAACTGGTGTGCCGGACTCTCAGGAGGATGAAGTGTATCTGGGAGCGGAGTCCTTCATGAGAAAAGCGGCCTGACGGACCCTGGGTGAGCGACCCCTTTATGCCTGTAGGAGAATCATGGCTTCCATTCTCATCATTGATGACGAAGACACCATCCGTGGACTCCTCCGCTCTGTGCTCGAAACCGAAGGGTATGAAGTCACGGACGCTCCCAACGGACGAATGGGGCTTGAACAATACCGCCGGAGACCTGTGGATCTGGTCATCACCGACATAATCATGCCCGAACTGAATGGGCTGGATATGCTCTTGGCACTGACGCGTGAATTTCTCCATGCCAAGGTGATTGCGATCTCAGGCGCAGGAGAGGAAACGAATGTCTTGAATGTGGCGAAACTCCTCGGAGCACGGCAGACTTTTAAGAAACCCTTTGATTTGCCACTGTTGCTGGGCGCGGTGCGATACGAGTTGGCGCATTAGTGTCGCCGTGGGAGTGGCGGAAGCGAAAAGAGACACGCGAATAGGGCGCTTCAAGACGGTTGGGCGTCGCGGCCACACATCGTGGGAGGGGGGGAGCCGTTTCAGCCGGGGGGGATATTTTGAATTTTGGGGGTGCCCCCCCACTTCCTGGCCCAAAGAGGCATGACTTTTTTGGTGTTATTACGGTGTTAGCGGGCTGCACAAACCGGGCTAAATGGAGGCAGAGAGCGACAAAGAGAAATAAAGAGGCGAGAGGCTGGACACCGCATAAATAAAGGGGATTGCCGCTCCTATCAAGGACTTCAGCAATCCCCCTTAGTGTGATCCCAAAGCAGGCGCGCTACCGGGCTGCGCTACGCCCCGACATATTCAGCATCGAATGTTTAATGGTGAATGTTCAATGTTAAATGCCACATAGCGTCACTGCTCTGCAATTCGACATTCATCATTATACATTCACTGCTGATGCGCTGAGAATTTCCCGCATCTTAAAAAATGCCTTTGCGCGATGGCTGATGGTATTTTTTTGATCTGCCGAAAGCTGCGCTAAGGTCTTTCCTAATTCTGGAATGAGGAATACAGGATCATACCCGAATCCTAACGTCCCACTCGCCTCATCCGCAATCACTCCATCCAACGTTCCTTGTGCCACTCGTATTTCACCAGACGGCAGTGCGATCGCTGCGACGGTCAGAAAGCGAGCGGTTCGTCGTTCACGAGGGACACCCGCCAACTCCCGTAACAGCTTTCGACAGTTGTCTTCATATGTCGCATCTTCGCCGGCATAACGCGCTGCATAGATGCCGGGCCGCCCACCGAGCGCATCCACTTCCAGTCCTGTATCGTCGGCGACAGCCGGCAAGCCGGTGAATTCGGCGATGGCCCTGGCTTTCTTGATCGCGTTCGCCTCGCAGGTGTTCCCGTCTTCGACCACGTCCGGAGCATCAGGAAATTCATCGAGTGTACGAATCGTGATGCCCAGATCGCCTAAGAGAGCTGCAAGCTCCTCTCCCTTATGCCGATTGCGTGTGGCGAGGACCAGTTCACGAATCATCGGCTCTTCCCTATTCCAATTCGCCGATCAGATCCTTCTGCAGCGCGGTGAGGGTCTGAATCCCGCTCCATCCCATCGCCATAAACTCATCCATTTCCTGTTTGGCAAAGGGGGTCCGCTCCGCTGTCCCCTGAACTTCGACATAGCGCCCTTGTCCCGTCATGACCACATTCATGTCGACATCGGCCATTGAGTCTTCTGTATAGGCCAGGTCGACGAGGATTTCCCCACCGACTTTTCCTACGCTGATGGCAGCAAGATAGTCCGTCAACGGACGTTTCTTGATCAGGCCTCGCTTCTTGAGGACAGTGAACGCGTCGGCTAGTGCGATAAACGCTCCAGTAATAGACGCAGTTCTGGTCCCTCCGTCGGCCTGGATGACGTCGCAATCGAGCCAGATCGACCGCTCTCCCATCTGGCCCATATCTGTCACCGCACGGAGGGCTCGCCCGACCAGCCGTTGAATCTCCAACGTCCTGCCACCCTGCTTTCCCTTGACCGCTTCACGCGGGGATCGCTCGTGGGTCGAACGGGGGAGCATCGAATACTCTGCCGTCACCCATCCCTGCCCCTTCCCTTTCAAAAACGGAGGCACCTTCTCTTCAATCGAGGCCGTACAAATCACTTTGGTGTCGCCCATTTCGATCAGGACAGACCCTTCGGCATGTTTAATAAAATTCCGTGTCACTTTCACCGGACGGAGTTGATCTTTTCGTCTTCCATCGGCGCGCAATAGTCCCGCTGCATTACTCATTGGTTACTCCCGTTGATTGATGCCGCGCATTATAGTGAAGGCCTTGCGAAAGCGCAATGAAACCGGCCTGGTAACCTCATCAATGAGTGAAGCCTGCAGAGAATGGTTCATGTTTTCGATCATTTCTTCCGATCAATTCGTACAAAAATACGCGGTGCGAACGGCGAAATCTGTACAGGCGCGCGCGCACCCCAGACACATGGCCCACATGGACCATGATCCACGATGTGACTGCCACCCATCAAAATACTGTGACAGCGCAGCATCCCGCTGCTCCTCGGCAATGAGAACGTCATCCGGCAATAAACCCACAACCTGCAGTTTTTTAAAATACATTGGCACAAAAGGTGCACATGACCGTACAGTTCTCTTGAGATCTTTAAATATCGCAACACAAACGGACATCCACTGAGCTAGACCGTTCTCTTCTTCATTTACAACAGACCCACAAATTATGACGTTGTTCCTTGACCGATCTGCCCATCAAGCGCTCCTTGCACTCAAGCGCGTCCTGATCATCGACGACGAAGAACCGATCCGTCGGTTGCTGGGTTACATGCTTCAATCCCATGGATATGAGACAGTCCTCGTGGCCGATGCGCGTGAGGCGCGGGCAAAGCTCGATGAACAACCCTTTGCCTTGATGTTGTGCGATGTGAATATGCCCGGTGAGTCGGGCATGGATCTAGCCCGCAACACCCTGAGTCAGCATCCTCACACCGCCGTCATCATGGTAACCGGTCTTGACAGCTCGGTGCTGGCAAATGCTGCGCTGGACATGGGCGCCTTTGGATACATCGTCAAGCCGTTCGAGTCTAATGAAGTCATGATCGACGTCGCCAATGCGCTCCGCCGTCGCCGGCTTGAACTTGAAAATCGCCTGCACCGGGAAAACCTGGAAGATGTCGTCAGAACCAGGACGATGGCCCTCCAACAAGCGCTCGATTGGCTCGAGCTCAGCGAAAAGGAATTGCGTCTCTCACGAGAGGAAACGATTCAACGACTCGCCATTGCCGCCGAATACCGGGACAGCGCCACGGCACAACATATTCAGCGCATGAGCCATTATTGCGAATTACTCGCCAGGAAATATGGACTGTCCTCCGAACGCTGCGACTTGATCCGCACCGCCAGTCCCATGCACGACATCGGAAAAATCGGCACACCGGATCATGTGCTCCTCAAGCCTGGCAAGTTCACACCGGAAGAGTTCACTGTCATTTCTCAACATGCGGAAATCGGCTATCGCATCCTCAGCGGATCGGATGCGGAAATCCTCAAGGTCGCAGCTTCGATCGCCTGGACCCACCATGAACGTTGGGATGGCAATGGATATCCCCGGAAGCTGAAAGGCGAGGCCATTCCCGTAGAAGGACGGATCGCCGCAATCGCCGACGCCTTCGACGCCCTCACCACACAACGGGTCTACAAGCCTGCCTTCTCCCTTGATCACGCCGTCGATCTTATGACCAAGCATCGGGGGGAGCATTTCGACCCAGAGCTCCTCGATGTCTTCTTCTCCTCATTGAACGACATCAAGCACATCCATGACCAATATGCCGACCAGTTACCACGCACAATGATCCCCGATTCTTCTGGGCCTGCAGCCGCCTAGCCTCCTTTTCGTCATTTCGTTGACCACTTTTCCGCCCGCCGATATACTCCCTTCATCTCGTCAGGTACAGCCCCAAGCGCAGACTCTCAGGCCCTGTACCCACAATACTAATATTTCATGCAAGCGAAGGGATTGCCGATTATGGCGAAGAAGGTAACGGCGGCACGCAAACAGAGGGTGACACGCAATTGGATCGCCTATCTGTGCGAATCCTTGGTCACATCCGGAGTCATGCCGACCTGGGAGGCTGCGACCTATCTGACTGAGAACCTGTTTGGAGAAAAACCGAATCCCCGCCTCTTAAGCGCAACCAACGCCTATGAAGTGACATCCCAATTTCTTCAGCGGCTGTACCATCCCCTCGTTGAGGCCGCCTCACGCGATATCACCTTACCGGATGGCGCCAGGCTGCACGTATTTACGGATATCAGCCTCACCGGAAAATCTGCGGTACTCGTGGTATATGTGTCCGGTAATAATTACCCACACCAGTTGCTGATGCTGGACGCCGCCAAAGCCTGGGAGCTGGTCTTCACTGATTCAGAAGACGTAAATCGCTGGGCAGAAGAACGATATCGGTGGATAAAGTCGGCGCTGACGGCGGCAATTAGAGTACCAGTCCAAGACACCCTATTAGCAGAAGCTTCTTAGCTCAGAAGATTGTTATTGGGTTTGTTTCGTTAGTTTGGTTTCTTTGGTTGAACGAAACTAACCAGATGAACCAAATAAACTAAATAAACCAGTTTCGCTCCGCTATCTTCCAGTGGGTTCATAGTTCAGATTCGGCCCCAACCATCGTTCCAGCTCTAAAAGCGGCATCCCTTTTCGGGCCTGATAGTCGAGCACCTGGTCTTTTCCGATCTTCCCCACCGCAAAATATTTGGCCTCCGGATGGGCGAAATAGAGTCCACTCACTGAAGCTGCTGGCCACATCGCGAAGCTTTCCGTCAGAGTGATGCCTGCCTGCTGTTCAGCGGACAGAAGGTCAAAGAGCAGTCGTTTCTCCGTGTGATCAGGACAGGCTGGGTAGCCTGGCGCTGGTCGGATGCCGCGATACTTTTCACGGATTAAGTCTTCGGTAGAGAGAGCCTCACTCTTGCCATAGCCCCAGGCATCACGCGCCTGCTTATGGAGAAATTCCGCAAAGGCTTCGGCTAAACGATCGGCCAACGCTTTAGCCATGATGGAATTGTAGTCGTCATGGTCACGCTCGAATTCTTTACATAAGACATCCACCCCGACTCCCGTTGTCACGGCAAAAGCTCCGACATAATCCGCGCGCCCGGACTCTTTCGGCGCGACAAAATCCGCTAGCGCAAAGCTGCTCTGCCCTTGCGGCTTCTCCGATTGCTGACGCAGCGTGTGAAACGTCGTTAAGACTGTCGTTCGACGGTCATCGGTGAAGATTTCGATATCGTCGCCCTGACTGTTGGCAGGAAAGAATCCGTAGACCCCGTTGGCGATGAATAACCGTTTCTCCACAATCTTCCGAAGCAGGGCCAACGCGTCGTCATGCAACTCCTTCGCCTTTGGACCCACGACAGGATCGTCAAAAATGGTCGGGTAGCGCCCACGCAATTCCCAGGTGTGGAAGAACGGCGACCAATCGATAAAAGGAATCAGCTGATCCAACGGCTGTTGCGACATTATTTTTGTTCCCGTAAACGCCGGGATGGGAATATCGATCTCGGCCCAATCCGATTGGAATCGATTGGCACGCGCCTTCGCCAACGTCCAAAGAGTTTTCGCTCCCTTGTCCTGATGAGTCTGGCGTATCTGATCGTAGTCGGCGCGAACCTTCGTAGCAAAGTC
>JANOOS010000400.1:0-8189 GCA_031421455.1 Nitrospira sp. | reverse complement strand
CTCCGGCAGCAACGTAAACGTTTCAGGCAAGCTCTCGCTTGGAGAGGGGTTGGCCTTCGGCGGTGTGATGCATATCGGGAGTGGGTCGGATGGAGGTGCTCCGCTCAAGGTCTGTAACAACACCAGTACCGGCTCCTTGGTCTGCACCGAAAGCAACGTAGCCGGAGGTCCCAACAGCGGTATCCCAGACCCGCGTAGCCACTTTATCTCGTGGATCTATCGATAGTGCACAGTAGAAGTTTTCTGAACCGGCTCGGAGCACGGGGTGAGAGATCCCGTGCTCCGAAGAGCGCCGATCCTTTACGATGGTCCGGCATTGTGCTTGTGGTCCTTTTGGCCGGCTGTGATTCGGAATCCAACCAGTCTGGGGTTGCGCCAGGCTCCGGTGTTTTCCAGAGTGGAAATCGTCTGCCAGTCATTCGGCAGGCCGTGGTTTTTCCCACCCCCCTTATCCTGAGCGGCCCTATCGCGGTCCAGGTAGAGGCCGATGATGCAGGTCGCAATCCGCTGACGTTTCGCTATCAATGGTTTGTCAACGGGCATCGCGTCGATGGGGAAACTCGTCCGACGCTAGCGCCCACACTGCTCAAGCTCGGCGACAAAGTTGAGGTAGAGATTGTCGCCGCAGACGGGCAAACATCAGGGAAGCCCTACAGGACCGAACCGGCAATCGTGGGGAATACTCTGCCGGAAGTAGTAAAGGTTTCGATTGAGCCGGCTGGATCGAATCGAAGCGAAATGCGCGCCTTAGCCGAGGGCGTTGATGCCGACCAAGATGCGATTCATTATGCGTATCGATGGTGGAGAAATGGCACGCTTGTGGCGGGAGGAGATACTGCGACTCTTGACACCGGGGCCTTTAGTCGAGGTGATTCGATTACGGTAGAAGTGATACCGCGCGATGCCGGCGGGGTTGGCAAATCTAAACTGTCGGAGCCGGTTGCCTTGGGAAACAACGCTCCAAAAATTACATCCCATCCGCCGGGCAACTTCGACAAAGGAGTTTTTGTATACAGTGTCCAAGCCATCGATGATGACAAGGACAGCTTGAAATATCTTCTAGAGGCTGCTCCGTCCGGGATGACCATCGACTCTGCCACAGGAATGATTTCTTGGCAGGTTGCTCCAGATGTGAAAGGAACCCAGCGGGTTCGCATCTCGGTACAAGATGGTCAAGGTGGATCCGCATTCCAGGACTTTGATCTCTCGACCGGCACTTCTTCCAGCGTCAAAGGCTAAATCATTCCCATTGATTACGCTAAGTTCATTTTCAAAGCTTTAGTTGTCCCGGTCTTTTCCTATTTGCTATAGTAGCAAATAAGGAAGGAACTCAAACCCACGGCGTGCGTAAACTTAAACTTAGAGAAGGCACCAATACCGCTGTTTTGTTCGGTCACCACGACCAGCACCTCAAGCTGATCGAAGAAGACCTCGGTGTGCGCCTCTCGGCGCGCGGAGAAGAACTCACTCTCGACGGTACGGCAGACGCCACTCGCCACGCGGAACGTGTCCTCACGGAACTCGCCACCCTCGCCAACGACGGGATGGTCCTCCAGCCGGACGACATTACCCACGCCTTGAGCGCGCTCCGGCAGAGTCCCGAGACTCCGATCAAAGAACTCCTTTCCAGCGCGGCGACTATCGTCACCAAAAAACGTTTCGTCGCGCCGAAAACGCCGACGCAGAAAGCCTATATCGAAGCCATTGAGACGCACGACATCGTGATCGGCATCGGCCCCGCTGGGACCGGCAAGACCTATTTGGCTATGGCGATGGCGGTCAGTGCCCTTATGAAGAAAGAAGTGAGCCGCATCATTCTCGCGCGGCCGGCTGTTGAGGCGGGCGAAAAGATCGGCTTTTTGCCCGGCGATATGTATGCCAAAGTGAATCCCTATCTCCGCCCCCTGTACGATGCGCTGTTCGACATGATGGATATGGAACGGGCTACGCGCGCGATTGAGCGGGGCGACATCGAAATTGCGCCGCTCGGCTTTATGCGGGGCCGCACGTTGAACGATTCGTTCGTCATTCTCGACGAAGCGCAGAATGCCACGGCGGAGCAAATGAAGATGTTTCTCACCCGGCTCGGTTTCCATTCCAAGGTGGTCGTCACCGGCGATATTACTCAGGTGGATCTGCCGCCCGAACGGGTCTCAGGCCTGATCGAGGTGCGTGAAATTTTGCGCGACGTCGAGGGTATCGAATTCGTCTACTTCGACGAGCGGGACGTGGTCCGCCACAAGTTGGTGCAGGACATTATCAAAGCCTACGATCAGCATCAGCACCCCGCTCAGTCTTCCGGCCCTTCATCCGGTACAACGGGGCGACGACCGTCATCTGCGCCGCAAAATAAGCAGCCCAAGCCTGCCACTCCTTCTTCACCGCTCACGGGCCCTTGGGGCCAGTCGCATTGATTCAGGGCAACTACTAGGTAGACAGGCTGAAGGCTGTTATTTGGTTTATCTGGTTCGTTTCGTTCAACCAAACAAACTAAACAAACCAATAAACCAGATCAGACAAACCAAATAACAGTCTTCAGTCTGAACACCTGAGTCGTTACAATGCTGATCCATATACGGAGTCAAGTTCGACGTATCACGTTTGACCAGGTGCGCCTGGAACGATCGGCCCGGGCGATTCTTGCCAATGTCGGGGAAACGTCGGCGGAGCTGGGCATCCTGTTCGTGGGCGATCAGCGGATGCGAAGTCTCAATCGCCGGTATCGAGGCAAGGATCGCACGACCGACGTGTTGGCTTTTGCCATGCGGGAAGCCGCCAGACCTGAGGTTTCACGCCTCATGCCGGATATGCTGGGCGATGTGGTGATCTCGATTCCCACGGCATGGCGACAGGCGAAAGAAGCCAGACGGACCTTGGATGAGGAGCTTGCCTGCTTGTTGGTCCACGGCATTCTGCATCTCTGCGGCTACGATCATGAGCGAGGCGAGAAAGAAGCGAGCCGGATGCATCGTCGTGAACGGATGATTCTTCGGTCGATCGCGCGGTTGCCGAAACGAGTAGGCTGAGGTCACGAGTAACTCTATGGGATGGATTCAGCGACTGAGTGACGGGCTCACCAAAACGCGCAATGTCGTTCGCGGATCCATGGATCGGCTGCTGGGCCGCGCGGCGGATCCTGCCCTGCTGGAAGAGTTTGAAGCGGCCCTCATCGCTTCCGATCTCGGTACCAGCGTTGTGGATCGAGTGATGGAGCGTCTCAAGAAACAGCTTCAAGGGACCGATGCCTCGCAGCCCGGTTTGGTGCACAGGGTACTGCGGAATACCCTGCTCGATGTGCTGACGCCCGTGCAAGGGCTATCGTTGGAGGCGTTGCTTGCGAAAGGCCCCAAGCCCTTTGTCATCCTGGCAGTGGGCGTAAACGGTGTGGGCAAGACCACCACGATTGCCAAGATCGCACAACGGCTGGTGCAGGCGGGAAAGGCGCCGTTGCTGGTAGCTGCCGATACGTTCCGCGCGGCGGCGATCGATCAGCTGCAAGTCTGGGCCGACCGAGTCGGCGTCGACGTAATTCGTCACCGCCATGGAGCCGATCCAGCCGCTGTCGCGTTCGACGGGATTGCCGCAGCGAAAGCGCGGCAGGTGGACGTCGTCTTGATCGATACAGCCGGCCGGCTGCACACGAAATCGAATCTCATGGACGAACTCCGCAAAATTACCCGCGTCATTGGGCAGGAATGCCCTGGCGCACCGCACGAGGTGCTCCTCGTGCTGGATGCTACGGTTGGGCAAAACGCGCTGTCCCAAGCCCGTCAATTCCATCAAGTGGTTGGCGTTACCGGTTTGGTCCTGACGAAGCTCGACGGGACTGCTCGCGGAGGGATCGTCGTCGCGATTGCCGAGGAACTCAAGTTGCCGGTGAGGCTCATCGGAGTCGGTGAGTCAGTTGAGGATCTGCAGGATTTTCAGTGCGACGCGTTCGTGGACGCGCTCATCGGGACATCGGCGCCGCCCTCCGCATAACAGGATGCTGAAACGTCTTCCAGCGTCACAATCGCGACCCGACGCGACCCAAAGTTCGAAGTTCTGGGTTCGAAGTTCCTAAAACCTCGAACTGTGAACCTCGAACCCACGCTCGTTTCGCATGTCTCGCATGGGGATCCTGCGTCGCCCCCGGTGAGATCCCGTCATTTTCTTCTCCGTCGGCATCGCCTATGTTAGGCTGATGCCATGGTCAAGCTTCTGGTCATCGACGACGATCGCATGAACTGCGATCTGATCAAGTCCGTCTTCAACCGAAATGGGTATCAGGTGCTGTCGGCGACGAGCGGGTTTGAAGGACTGACCCTCTTTCGCCAGCATGCCCCGCGTGTCACCATTCTCGATCTTCGCATGCCTGAAATGGACGGGCTGACCGTCCTCAAAGAAATCCGTGCATACGATCCCCACGCGGCGGTAATCATTCTGGGTGGCGGAGCGACCGAGGAACAGGAAAATCACGCGCGTGGATTATGCGTGACCGACTTTATCAGAAAGGGCCTGTCGCTCGATGTGCTGGTCGCATCCGTCAATCGGGTGGTGCAGCTTCCGGCCAAACCTCCTTCATCTCTGCGGGCATCGGGCAGCGTAGCCGTAGCCGATACGGGGGAAACGATCCTTGTCGTCGATGATGAGCCGTTGATCCGAGACTTGCTCGTTCAGTTTCTCAGCCTCCGTGGCTATCGGGCACTTGGCGTGAAAGACGGCTCCGATGCCCTCGCGATGGTAGAGCAAGCGCCGCCAGATCTGATACTCCTCGATCTATTTTTGCCAGGTATGGACGGCGCCGAGGCGCTCCGGCAACTCCGCCAACGCGACTATGCCGGTGGGGTGATCCTCATCACAGGGAGTCACGACGAAGATACTCTCGATGAAGCCTGGGCCCTGGGGCCGCAAGAAGTTATCGGGAAACCGATCGATTTGGAGCAATTGTTGACATCCGTCCAGCTTGTGCTCGTCTGTCGCGAATGCTAAAACTCTTCCGATGCCAATCGGAAGCAGAATTGTTACTTTTTCCTGTCTGTTTCTCGCCGCGCTCCTCAACCATGGTGCGATCGATATTGCCTGCGCCGCCGATCCGGTTCTGCCGCGAGTCGTCATCCGGCACCACGAGTTATTCGTACAGATCGTCCCCGATCAGCATGTCCTCATCGCGAAGGACCGGCTGACCCTTGAAGTGCCGCAGCAGAAGATTCCGATTCGTTTTTCTCTCGCCCCCACACTCCAGCTCGATCGCCTGACACTCGTACAGACATCGTCCGAAGCGAAGGTCTCGCTTCAGGATGTGCCGTTCAAAATCGAGCATGGTTCTTTGCCGGAGTCAGCGCAACAGATTTTTATCCCTTCTCAGGCCGTACCCGCCGGATTGGTGACGCTGGATGCGCACTACCATGGTGTCATCAACGATCCGCCGCGAGATCCGCGCCATCTTCGTTTTGTGACGCCCAGTGAGACTGCCGGACATATCGGGCCGGAAGGCGTCTATATCAGCAGCGAAAGCTCCTGGTATCCCGATGTCCCGGAATCACTGAGTACCTATGCATTGCAAGTCGCCGTGCCGGCTGGGTGGACTGTTGTGACCCAAGGAAAGGCCGGTGAATCGAGTGCTTGTCTCTCCTCGCTCTGCCGCGACGATAACATGGTGATAACGGAATGGGCCGTGACGCAGCCGAGCGAGGCCCTCACGCTCGTAGCGAATAGATTTGTATCAATGTCACGCGACTGGACGGCCAAAACCGGCCAGAGCATTCGGCTATCGACCTATCTCTTCCCCAACGATGCGCATCTGGCAGAGGAATACCTCGATGCTACCGCGCGTTACTTGGACGCCTATATCCCTCTGTTGGGCCCCTATCCGTTCGAGAAGTTCGCCGTGGTGGAGAACTTCTTTGCGAGTGGGCTCGGCATGCCCTCGTTTACCCTGCTGGGGAGCGGCATCATTAAGCGGCATTATGTGCAGCCCTACGCGCTCGGTCATGAGATCGTACATTCGTGGATCGGTAACGCTGTCTTCAACCGCGCCGAGCGCGGGAATTGGGTGGAGGGTCTGACAACGTACTTGGCCAATTATTACTGGCATGAACTGATGGGAGACCGCATTCAGGCACAGGAGCAGCGCCGTCTGATGGTGCAGAGCTACAATCTCCACGTGCCGCCGGAGCGGGACTATCCAGTCGCACAATTCACGCAGAAATTGGACGAGCATGATAATGCCATCGGCTATCAAAAGGCTGCCATGCTGTTTCACCTCCTGCGCCAGGAGGTGGGAGAGGAGATATTTTGGCGGACCTTGAAAAATTTAGTAGCGCAGTATCGTGGCAGGCATGCGGAATGGCGCGATCTTGAACGAGTCTTCGTAGAAGAGAGCCTGCAGGATCTCCGGTGGTTTTTCGCGCAATGGCTGGAACAGGATGGGGCGCCGGTTCTGTCATTGCTGGAGGCCACTGCCCGTCCGGTGGTGGGGGCGCCGGCCTTTCAGCTGGAAGCCACGATCGTTCAATCGAACAAACCCTTCCGTCTTCCCCTTCAAATGCGGATTCGGATGGAGGGTGACCGCGAGCAGATCCTGACTGTGCCGTTGCGTTCCCTGCGCGAGGCGATTTCTGTGACCTTGCCGGCGCGACCGATCTCGATAGATCTCGATCCCGAGTTCATGGCTTTCCGGCGGATTGCCAGACAATCGCTGTCGCCGGTGCTCAATCATTATGTCACCGATCGGCGACGATCGGTGCTGACAGCGTTTACGGATGAGCCGGGCCACCCTTCGCCGTTTCGTGAAATAATTGCGCGCATCGAAACCCAGGAGCAGCAGAAACCGGCCGGCGAGCGAACGGCGATTGCCTCGCTGGCTCCAGATGGACTATTGCCCCAGGAAGGTTCGGTGTTAGTATTGGGCGGCCCAGAATCCCGTTCAGGGATTCAGTCGATCCTGGCCTATCACTGTGGCGAGCGCGCAGTCTTGAACGACAGAAGTGTTACCGTGATGGGGACGACGCACGAAGGGGCAGGGGTGGCCTTGCTGGCCAGTTGTCATAGGGTCGATCGTCCGGGCAGCGTCGTGACGGTATTGTATGCAGCCTCGCAACAGGCCGTGGCGAAGGTGGCGCGGCTGCTCTTCTTCTACGGATGGAATAGTTTCGTACTGTTCAAAGATGGAGCCGTGGCTGTCCGCGGGGAGTGGCCGCTCGTGGGTGATCGTACGGAGGTGCGTTTCGATGCAAGCAATCCCATTCGGTAAGTGGTGCATGATCGGGCTCATCTTGCTGTTGCTGGGTGAGCAACAGGGACAGGCAGAGGATCTTGTGTCGAAGGCTCGGGTGGTTCCCGCTCAACAGGCTGAGCGGCATCTGAAGAATATTCGTCAGCTGACGGTGGGCCGGCAGAATGCCGAAGCCTACTTTTCCTTCAGCGGGACCAAATTGATTTTCCAGTCCACGAACGATTGGGTGAAAGATACTTCCGCAGCCCCGCTCAAACCGGCCGACGCCGGGTTGGGATGTTATCAAATGTATGTGATGGACCTGGACAGCGACCGTGTTCGATTGGTGAGCACCGGCACGGGGGCCACGACGTGCGGATACTTTTTCCTGGGGGATCGCCGCCTGCTTTACTCGTCGACCCATGCGTCGGGGCCGAACTGTCCACCGAAGCCGAAACGGGAGGGGGCCTACCGTTGGGCGTTGGATGATTACGATATCTATGCCGTGAACATTGACGGCCAGGAGCTGCAGCGGCTGACCTCCACGCCGGGCTACGATGCGGAAGCGACCATATCGCCGGACGGCAAGACGATCGTCTGGACGTCCGTGAAAGATGGAGACTTGGATCTCTATGCGATGAATCTCGATGGCTCGAAGCCTCGGAGGCTGACGCACGAAATCGGCTACGATGGCGGCGCGTTTTTTTCGCCGGACAGCAAGCGTATCGTCTATCGGGCGGCGCATCCCACCGATCAGGCGGAGATCGACAAGTACCAGGACTTGCTCAGGCAGGGTCTGGTGGAGCCGGGGCAACTTGAAATTTTCGTCATGAACGCCGATGGAAGCGGGCAACGGCTAGTCACGTCGAACGGCGCCTCGAATTTCTCGCCGTTTTATTTTCCCGACGGCAAACGGATCATCTTTTCATCGAATATTGAAACGAAGGGCGAGGGAGGCCGGCCCAGCTTTCATCTCTACGTGATCGGCGAGAAC